>CAZHIT010000276.1:0-3245 GCA_964533125.1 uncultured Candidatus Sumerlaeota bacterium | reverse complement strand
CTCCACTCCGAAGCCTGGGCTGAGGCCTCGGTGACCGACCAGCAGAAAGCTTTGGACATGGCCACCCGGGCGATCGACCGGCGGCCCCTAAAGGGGACCAAGTACGCCGACGACCAGGCGCAAGCCTTCCCGCGGTACCCGGATACGACGGTACCTGCGGCCGTCAAGGACGCCACCTGCGAGCAGGCGCTGTGGTTGTTGTCGCTCTCGGATTACGAGCGGCATCGCCAGAAACAGCATGTCCTGGGGATCGTCGGCGGCTCAGTTGGGAGCGCGAATGAGTACGCTGCCGAGGGCCTCGTCAAAGCGAACCGGGTCGGCACTGTACTCTGCCCGGAGGCACGGGAACTGCTGCGTCCTTGGCTCCTGGGGGCGGTGAATGTGACGTGATCAGCGGGTACCTGAATCAGACCGCCACTTGGAAGCACCTCGTGAGCTCAGATGGCTACCCGCCACAGCCGGACGTCGGCACCGCAATCAAAGTCCGCTGGGAGGCCCGGAGGCGCCTGGTGCGGAACGCCCAGGGGCAGGAAGTGGTCTCGGAAGCCAGGGTGTACTGCACCGAAGCGATACAGCCCGGCGACGTCCTCGCTTTCGGCGGCCGGGATTGGCCGGTGCTCACGGTGAGCGAAGCGCCGGGGCTGGATGGTCGGGTCTTGTACCGCGAGGCGGCGGTGTAGCGATGGCGAAGAAGTCGACGTGGTATGGACCAAGAGCCCGTGCGGTAATGCGGGCCGCCCTGATGGAGGCCCTGCACGAGGGGGCCGAAATCATCCGGACCGAGGTGCTCACGGAGATCCCGCACGCGACCGGGACGATGCAGCGGTCCGGGACGGTCACCGACGCGCCGACGGAGGGCGCCGTTTATATCTCTTACGACACTCCCTACGCCGTGCGCCAGCATGAGGACCTCACCTTGCTGCATCCGGACCCGCGCAACCCGATATCCTCTCCGGGCCGGAAGGCCAAATACCTGGAGGACCCTTTCAACCGCTTAAAGCCCAGAATCATGGCCCTGGTCCGCAAACGTATGACCCAGGCCCTGCAGAGTACCAAATGAGAGGGGGTGGTGACCGGTGCTGCTCGGAGACATAGCGGCCCGCTTGCAGACGCAGGGGATCGGCACAGTAAACACCAGCATTTTCATGGGCTACTATCCTGACAAGCCGGACAACCTGGTCGCTCTGTTTGAGTACGCTGGCGAACCCACCGAGCTTCTGATGGGCACCGGCGACCCGGTGCTGGAGCGGCCCGGCCTGCAGGCGCGGGTGCGGAACTTGACCTACCCGGCCGGCCGGGCCAAGATTCAGGCCGTGGCCGACGCGCTGCATGGCCTGGCGGAGACCACTATGGGCGGCAAGCGGTACCTCCTGATCCGAGCGAACCAGAGCCCGGAATCGCTGGGCCGGGATGAGAACAACCGGTGCGAGTTTGTTGTTAATTTTTCCGTGCTCAAAGAGCGGTAGTTAATCAAAGAAAGGTAGGGGAAACAACAATGGCATTAACTGGCAAAGACGGTTCCGTGTATCTCGGGGCCAACAAGGTTGCCGAAATCGAAAACTGGAGCCTGGACCTGGAAGCGGACGACGTCGAGACCACGAGTTTTGACTCCGACGGGTGGAAAGAATACCTGGCTGGCCTGAAGGGTTGGTCCGGCAGTTTCGAGGGCAACTACAAATCGGACGACACCAACGGGCAGAAGGCCATCCTCGCGGCGTGGCTTGCCGGCACGGCACTCTCGGCGGTGTTCAAGGTGACCGACTCCATCACGTTCAGTGGCGACATCCTGGTCAACCCGTCGATCGAAGTTCCGGTGGAGGACAAGGTTACCTTCTCGTGCGAGTTCCAGGGCACCGGTGTGCTGAGCCTCCCGGCGTAAGGAGAGTGATGTAAATGGCACTGGCTGGTAAAGTGGGGGCGGTGTACGTCTCGGACGTCGGCACCGCCCCGACTCCGTTTACTGACAAACCGACGACTAAGGATGTGGCGAACCTCCGCTACCAGGTTACCGACCCGCTTTTCCGCTATTGGCCGCTGGACGCGGCGATTACCGTGGAGAAGAACGGGGCGCCTATCACTACGGGCTTCACGCTCGAGCGCGCCGGCGGCGTCGTAGTGTTTGAGGATCCACTCCTCGGCACGGACACGGTTACCGTAAGCGGTTCGGCCCTCACGCTAATCCAGGGTGGCGGATTCTTTAATTGGTCGGTCGACGGCGACGGCGATGACGCGGAGGCCACCACCTTTGCCTCAGGCGGGTGGAAGGAATATGTGCGCGCCCTGACCGGCTGGTCTGGCAGCGCGGAGGTGTACTGGGGTGACCGGCAGTTCTTCGATTCCCTGGGCGAGATCATCGTGGTGAAGCTGTTCATCGACTCCGGCGCCGCGCAGACCTGCCTGGAGGGCTTTGCGCTCATCAACGGCGACGGTATTGAAGCCCCGGTGGAGGACCTGATTACCGAGTCGATCGAGTTTACCGGTGTCGGGCCGCTGTATCTCAGATTGTAACGGGAGGTAAATCATGCGGAGCAAAACGGTTACGATCAACAATGTGGACGTCAACATCCAGGAGAAGCGGATCGGCGAGCTGGAGCAGGTCGTCGCGGACCTGTTTCCCGGGTCCGGGGGGAATGTCGGCAAGATCGACCTCGCGAAGTTCGCGGAGCAGATCGATTTCGACCTGCTTTACGAAAAGCTGCCGGCAATCTTCCCCGGGCTGAGCCGGGAGAATGTCAAAAACGCCTACATGAGCGAGCTTGAAGCGTTGCTGGAGGCGTTTGTCGATGTCAATTTTTTCGGCCTGAAGCGCCTGATCCGGCCGCTGCTGAATTTGGCTCAGGCTGGTACGACGCCGAAACCGTAGTCCTCCTGGCGCGGGAGTTCGGGTGGACCCCGGCCGACATCCGGGTGCTGCCCCGCAGCGAGCTCGCGGCGATCCTGGCTGAGCTGCACAAGCAGAGGCTCGCGGAGCAGTACCGGGTGCAGCGCGATCACTGGGCGTTCCTCGCCTCGGTTATCACCAACGGCTTCCTCGGGCTGGCGACGAGTATGTCTGGCCGGAAGCGGAAGCCCAAGCTCACGACGGCTGAGGACTTTATAAGCAAGAACTTCCGGCAACTTATGAAACGGTTATTCGAGGGAGACCAGTCCGTAGGTGGAAAGACGGGCTGGTCTCCGCATATCCTAGACGCGCAGGCGAAGGGGCTAAAGGGTCCATGGAATGCAGGCCCTGGGCCGCGAAAGGC
>CAZHIT010000275.1:0-3253 GCA_964533125.1 uncultured Candidatus Sumerlaeota bacterium | reverse complement strand
CCAGCCGCTGCCCGTGGTAATCAGATGTCCCTGTTCCCGCAAGGCCGGCAGATGCCGCAGTAACGCTGTGGACGTCCCGGCCAGCAGCAGCGGCAGGCCGTTGCCCAGGCCGTAAACAAACAGGAGCAGACTGCCAAAACCCAGGCGCCCCTGGCCGGAAACATAAGTAACCAGCACCGCCAGCACCGGCGTCGTGCAGGGCGAGGAGGTCAGCCCAAAGGCCAGGCCCAGCAAAAACGCCCCCAAGTGTCCGCTCCGCACCGCCGGCACATGCTGCAGGGTGGGAAAGCGGAAGTGAACCACCCCAATCAGGTTTAAACCCATCACCAGGGCGACCGCGCCCATCAAGTACGGCCAGAGCGGACCGACCCGGCCGAACAATTGGCCGAATAAAACCGCGATCATCCCCAGGACGGCATAGGTAGTGGCCAAACCCAGGACAAAGAAGGCCGAGAGACCAAACCCCTGCCGCCGGTTCACCGGCTCAAACCCGCCCACATAACCCACCAGCACCGGCAGCATCGCGAGAGTGCAGGGACTGAGGCTGGTGAGTACCCCGCCCAGCCAAACCAGGCCCAGCGTCGCCGCGTCGCCCCGGGCGAGCAGCAGCGTCAAGTTTTGCGCCAGATCCCCCATACCATTCCGCCTCTCTGCACCTAGGCCCCCGCCAGGCCGGGGCTAAGGCTGGATTTTTTCCAATTCAGCCACTATCTCCGGCTCCGGATATAAGCCGAACATACTGTTGACGATCTCGCCGCTCGTATTGATGAAGTAGAACGCCGGGATGCCGGGGACCCGGTACTGCATCGCCAGGTCATACCCCGCCTGCGTCTCCGTATCGGCGATAATAAACTTAATTTCGTCCCCGTACTGCTTTTGCAGCGCCGCCACCACGGGCACTGCGGCCACACAGGCCGGTCAGCCATCGCCATAGAACTCGAGCAGCACCGGCTGTCCGGCGGACTTAGCCGTCGCCAGAGCAGCGGCGGGGTTCGGCGTGATCGCGGGTCCGGCTTCTCCCCTGGGCGCCAGGCGCGGCAGCAGGATCAGCAAGACCGCCACCGCCAGCAAGCCGAATAGCATAATGCGGTTGCGCTGTACCATCCCTCATCCTCCCCGGTTGGATTTGACTCTCCTCCATCATACACTATTCAGGTGGTTATCTCCATAACAATCGGAGAACTCACAAAATCGGGGTATACGACTCCTGTCCCCGTCCGCCTCCGCCGGCGCTCCCCAGGTACTCCTGCGCCGCTTCGCCCAACAGCTTCACGCCCCGCTCGATTTCTCCCGGCCCCACGGCGGCCAGGCTCAGGCGAAAACTGCGGCTCGGCTGCTGCTGCGCTTGGAAAGCCGACCCCGGGGTAAAGAGCACCCCGCGCCGCAGCGCCTCGCTGTAAAACTGGTCGGAAGAATACCCCTCCGGCAAGGTCAGCCAAAAACTTAAACCCCCTTCGGGCACCGCGTACTCGATCCCGGGCGGACAGTGCCGCCGCAGCGCCTTGGCCATCACCGTCATTCGCTCCCGGTAAATCGCTTTCATCCGCTCCACGTGCCGCGGCCACAGGCCCTTGCGCAGGTACAGGTCAAAGACCATCTGGGTCAGGCCGGAGGTGGAGATATCCGAAGTATGCTTGGCCGCCAGTACCTGGTTTAAATACGGAGCGGGAACGACCAAAAACGCTAGGCGGAACCCCGGCATCAGGATTTTCGAGATACTTTTGATGTAAATAACCTGCCCCCCGGTATCCATCGCCTTGAGGGGGGTGCAGTCCCGCCCGGAGAAGTTTAAGTCGCCCAGGCAGTCGTCCTCAATAATTAGCGCCCCGTACCGTTCGGCCAGCTCCAGCAAAGCCGCCTTCTTCGCCGGAGAATAAACATAGCCGGTGGGGTTTTGGAAGTTGGGCATCGCATAGATCAGTTTCACCTTGCTCTGCCGGAGGTTTTCCTCCAGCTCCCCTAAGTCCATGCCGTCCGGGTAGATCGGAACATCGGCGATACTGGCCCCCCGCGACTTGAAGGCCGAAATCGCTCCGGTGTAGGTTGGCCGCTCCGCCACCAGGCTGTCGCCAAAGCGCAGGAAGGATTTGGCCAAAATATCGATGCCCTGCTGGGCGCCGGAGACGATGAGGATGTTGCCGATGTCGGCATGGAACTGCTGCTGCCGCAGGTAATGGGTGATCGATTCCCGCAGGGGATAATAGCCCTGGCTTTTCTGGTAGGCGAAGGCATTGCCTTTTTCCCGGTCCAGGATCTCATTGATCAGAGTCTTAATTTCTTCCACCGGGAACAGATCCGCCGTCGGCGTCCCGGTGGCGAAGTTGATCTGGTCCTCGCCCACCTGGATTTGGCCCTGCCCCATCAGCTTGATATCCTCGCTGAACGCGGCGCCCTCTTCTTCGGAGCCCGGACTGTACCTCGCCGCCCCCGGGGTCACGAAGGTCCCGCTGCCCACCTTTTTTTGCACCAATCCGGCCTGCTCCAGGCAGCGATAGGCATTAACCACCGTCACTACATTGACGCCCAGCTGTTCCGCCAGGTTTCGCAGCGGCGGCAGTTTGGTGTTTGCGGCGAGCGCCCCCTGCTCAATCAGCTCTTTGATCTGCTGGCTGATCTGCAGGTAGTACGGCTGGGAGCTGGTTTTTTCAATTTGTATCGGTACAATGTTCAAACCATTTCACCCCCGTATTTCGATTCTGGCTTGACATCTAAGGCGGAAGCGTGGCATAATATATAGCAAGAACGGGTCAGGGCGCTTGGGTTACCCCTAAGCCGTAATATTGTATCCATACAATATTATAACACAGATCGCCGCTAATACCACTGCCCAAACCCAATTTTTTCACCGCTGCCAGGCGCCGCAAATCAAAGACGGGAGATGAACGCAATGGCCAGATCCAAACTGCAGGACCTTCTCCTGACCAGTCTGTTTATCGCTCTGGTCGCCATCGCTACCATGGTCATCAAGGTGCCCACCGTCGCCACCAGCGGGTACATAAACTTAGGCGACTCCCTGATTTTCACCGGCGCGCTTCTGCTGGGCAGCCGCCTCGGGTTCTTCGCCGGCGCCTTTGGCTCCGCCCTCGCCGATATCCTGCTCGGCTACGCCCACTGGGCCCCCTTCACCTTCGTCATCAAGGGCCTGGAGGGCTTCCTGGTTGGCCTGATCGCCCATAAGCAGTTCCGGGCGGAAAAACCGAGTCTGTTCCTCACCGGCCTGGCCCTCCTGGCCGGCGGTGCCATCATGGTAGGC
>CAZHIT010000274.1:0-3265 GCA_964533125.1 uncultured Candidatus Sumerlaeota bacterium | reverse complement strand
TGATTATACCACGCTTTGTCTCGGAAAACAAGTGCCGTTTTTTGGCTGCTCTGCCAAATTTAAAAACAGTCACTTGCAAAGAATCAAATCGTCTAACCGCGGGACAAGCGTAACTCCACCAAATCCATATTTTGCTTCGCATCATTGGACGGCCGCAGCCGCACCACGCTCCGCGCCGCATCGGTAAAGGATATTTTTCTCAGATCGTCTTGCCAGGTCAGTTTTACCCGACCGGCCGATCCGTCTTTCGCTTCGTAAATAATGGTCAAGCCTTCATCCGCTTTGGTCCCGCTGCTGCAAATCCAACGCACCGCATACTCACCGGCTTCCGGCAGTGGTTTTGCTGGCTCTGACTCCGAAAATAGACCCGCATCCGCCGCGCGATCCGCATCCAAATCTGGCGCCGCATCCACCGCTGGCTCCGCCTCCACAGCCGGCGCCGCTTTAACGCCCGCCTTAGACAGCTTATCCGCCCGTTTGTTTTTTTCGCGCGGAATGTGCTCCACCGTAAAACCGGCAAACTCCCGGCTGAGTGCCCGCGCCGCCAGATACAGCGGCCTTAACCCTTCATTCTTAACCTGGTAAGCCCCAATCATTTGTTTCACCATCAGCTCGCTGTCCGCATAGACCTTCACCCGACGGGCCCCCAGTACCTTCGCTTCCTCCAGTCCCCGGAGCAAAGCCTGGTATTCGGCGATGTTGTTCGTGACCTCCCCGATATGCTCACTCAGCTCCCGGACGGTCGCCCCGGCGCCGTCGGTAATGACCACCCCAATCCCGGCCGGGCCCGGATTGCCCTGGGAAGCGCCGTCGGTGTAAATAATCAAATCGTCCATGCTTTCTCCCCCGTCCTCTGTGCTCGTAACCGGTTTATTCGCGCCGCCAGTACAAAATCCTCCCGCAGTGGTCGCAGCAAATCAGCTTTTCTCCCTGCTTCAGTTCCCCCATAATCGCGAGCGGTATCCCCACCCGGCAGCCGCTGCAAGCCTGCTGCTCCACCAGCACCACCCCAATCCCGTTCTTTTTCTGGCGGATGCTCTCATACTGCGCTAGCTGACGGGCATCGATACGGGGCAGGATGGCTGAGCGCTGCTCCGGCAGCAGCGCAAGTTTAGCCTCGATACTTCCGACAGCGGCGGCGTACTCGCTTTCCTGAACCGCCAAATGGGCTTGCCCGGCGGCCAACTCCGCTCGCAGTTGCTTTTGCCGCTCCTCCAGCGCTTCGGCCTGCAGCAGCGCGGCCAGGGCTTTTTCTTCCGCCGCGCTCTCCGCTTGCCGGCTGTCGGCAATCATCTTCTCCGCCTTGTCCATTTCCTTCATGTTGGTCACAGTTCCGTCGTACAGGCGGCGCTCCAGCTCTTTCCGCTTCGTCTGGTGGACGCCCATCTCGCTTTCCTGCTGCTGCCGTTCGCGTTCCACCCGCTTCAAATCCGCCGCGATGCGCGTGAGCGACTGGGTAATGCCGTTCAGTTGCTCGGTGAGAGCCTTAATCGGGAAGATGGCATCCTGCCGGAACAGTTCGGCCTCCAGGTCCCGCCGCTGCCGGTCAACTTCCTGCAAGCGGTACAAATCAGCTAATGGCGGCATGGTCGCACTCCTTTCCGATGTCGAATTGTCCGGTCCGGCCGGAAAAAAGAAACAGGCCGCCAACGCAGCCTGGTTTACACGGTCCGGAAGGTGGGAGCATGGGGTACCGCTTCGATGGATAGATCGGCATACTCCCCGCTCATCTGGTCTCTCAGGTATTGCGCCAGGAACGGGACCACCGGCTGCTCAGTACCGGCGTGGCCGGCGTCCACCAGGGCCAGGCCCAAAGCCAGGCCGTCCTGGGTTTCGTGGTAGCGGAGGTCGCCGGTGACCAGTACGTCAGCCCCCGCTTCCGCCGCTTTTTGGATCAGATCAGCCCCGCTCCCGCCGCAGACGGCCACGCAGCGGACCGGGCGGGACAAATCCCCGCTAACCCGCACCGTATCCAACCCAAGGCTGTCTTTGACCAGGTTGGCGAAGTCCACCAGACGTAAGTCGGCCGGGAGCCATCCCAACTGTCCCAAACCCGTATCTGACGCCAGCGGCTTCAGTACCTGCCGCTCCGATAGCCCCAACCGCCCGGCCAGGACGGCGCTGACCCCGCCGGCGGCGTTATCCAAATTAGTATGCGCGGCGTAGACCGCAAGGTTATTCTGCACCAGGCGCTGCAGCAAATGGCCTGCACTCTGGTCGTAGCGGATTTGGGTGAGGGGACGAAAAATCAGCGGATGGTGGGCCACAATCATTTCCGCCCCCCGCTCCAGCGCGAGCGTTACCACCCGGTCGTCCACATCCAGCGCCACCACCACCCGGTGCACCGGCGCCGCCGGGTCGCCAATCTGGAGGCCAACCTTATCCCAGACTTCCGCCAGGCTTACAGGCGCCAGCTTTTCGATGCAACTTGCTACATCCCGGACGGTTGCAGGCATCGGATTACCTCCTTCAACTGCGCGGCTTTGGTCTGGATCTCCCGGCGGCGCTCCCCGGTGAGATCGGACTTTGCTTCGTCCATCTGCCGGAGGATCTGCTCCCAGTGTTCCAAGAGTCCGGCCAGATACTCAGGCAGAAGAGGATGCCGCGTTTCAAACAGCCGCGGACCCGCAGTGTACATCACTTCGGACTCGATTTTCTCCGTCCCGGGCGCGGCGGCGATGATCTCGTAAAAATGTCCATCCTCTTTGATCAGATCTTCGGCGGCAATGGCAAAGCCGTGCGCCGCAAGCCAGCGCCGAACCCCTTCCCCCCCGCCCATCGGCTGTAAAATCAGGCGGGTTACGCCGGCCAGGACCGCTGACCCGGCCGCTAAGATGGTTGTGATCGTAGAGCTGCCCATGCCGGCGATGACCACGACCTGGACCTCTCCCGGCTCAAGGACGGTTAACCCATCTCCCAGGCGCAGTTCCACCCGGTCCCCCACCCCGGCCACGAGCACGCTCTCCAAGGCGCGGGTAAACGGACCGGCGGTGATTTCGGTCGCGATAATCGCGGTCTGGGTACCTTGCAGGGCCAGGCTGACCGGCAGAAAAGCATGGTCGGTCCCGATGTCGGCGACGGCCACTCCGGGCGGGATCAAATCCGCTATAGCTTGCAGGCGGCGCGAAAGCGGGGGCATAGCATCACCTCAGCCCTTACCTCTTAAGCTTATGATTTACTATTTCGGAGAAAAATAACGAATTCCTGTCTTGGCCCGTCCCCCGCCGGTAAACAAAAAGAAACCTTAGCGTTTAAGGTTTCCGGC
>CAZHIT010000273.1:0-3265 GCA_964533125.1 uncultured Candidatus Sumerlaeota bacterium | reverse complement strand
CTGATGACCTGGCCGGTGGCGCGCAGCCCGGCGTCGGTCCGGCCGGAGGCATAGATGAGGCAGTCTTCCTGCAGCACCTGCCGGGTGGCCGCTTCCAGGCTAAGCTGCACCGTCCGGAGCGTCCCCTGCCGCTGGTAACCGTGAAAAGCGGTACCGTCGTAAGCTATCGTGCACTTGATATTGCGCAACCTCATCACCCCAAAATCAACTTCCGGCCCGCTGCCAAAGCACGACAGCGAACAGCCCGAGGGTGAAAGCGTACACCAGCCAATCGCCTTGGCGGTAGGCTAACTGCTTTAGGCGCGTTCTCTGCTCCCCGCCGCGGTAGCACCGGGCTTCCATAGCGACCGCGAGTTCGTCGGCCCGGCGAAAGGCGCTGACGAAGAGGGGAATCAGGAGGGGCAGCAGGTTTTTGGCCCGCTGCAGGATGTTGCCGCTTTCAAAGTCGGCCCCCCGCGCCATTTGGGCCTTCATAATCTTCTCCGTCTCCTCCAAAAGCGTGGGGATAAACCTAAGCGCGATGGTCATCATCATGGCGAGTTCGTGGGCCGGCACCCCTAAGCGGGAGAACGGCCGGAGCAAACATTCGATGCCATCGGTGAGGGTGACCGGCGGGGTGGTGAGGGTGAGAAACGAGGTGATGAGCACTAACAGGATTAGACGCCAGACGAGATAAATCCCGGAAGCGATGCCCTCCTGCGTTACCACAAGCGGCCCCAGGGTGTACAGCGGGGTCCCGGGGGTAACGAAAACATTGAGGACGAAGGTGAGTAAAGCGATAAAGAAAATCGGCCGCAAGCCCCGGAGCACCAACCGCGGCGGCACCTGGGAGGCCAGCATCAGCCCTAGCGCAATGAGGGTAATGACCGGATAGCCGCTGCGCCGGACGAGAAAGAGACAGACGATGAAGACGAAGGTAGCGACGATTTTCGTCCGGGGGTCCAGGCGGTGCACCGGCGATTGGCCGGGGTAATATTGTCCGATGGTTATGTTCTTAAACATCTTTCCTGCTCCTTGCCCAGGCCAAAATTGCTTCCCTGGCCTCGGCGACCGTGAGCACGCCGGCCGGCACATCGAGGCCGCGCTGCCGGAGGCCAGCCATGAGTTCGGTCACCTGGGGGATGCCAAGGCCGATGCGCTTGAGGGTTTCGGCCTCGGTAAACACTTCCCGCACCGGGCCATGGAGGACGATTTGTCCTGCGTCCATGACCACGACGGTGTCGACGACCTGGGCGATTTCTTCCATGCTGTGGGAAACCAGGATGACGGTGATGCCGAGGGTTTCCCGCATCCGGCTGATTTCCTGCAGGAGTTCGGAGCGGCCGCGGGGATCTAAGCCGGCGGTGGGCTCATCTAAAACCAGCACTTTCGGGTGCATAGCGACGACCCCGGCGATGGCGGCCCGCCGCATCTGGCCGCCGCTGAGTTCAAAGGGTGAACGGTCTTTGAATTTGTCAAAGTCCAGGTTGACGACGGCCAGGGCTTCCCGAACCCGCCGGGTGATTTCGTCGGCCGCAAGGCCCATGTTGCGGGGGCCAAAGGCGACGTCGGCACCCACGGTTTCTTCGAATAGCTGGTACTCGGGGTACTGAAAGACGAGACCAACTTTTTGGCGGATCGCCCGGCGGTCGCTTTTGCGGTCCGCCGTATCCACCCCGTCGACCAGCACCTGACCCCGGGTGGGGAGGAGCAGGCCATTTAAATGCTGCACCAGGGTGGATTTGCCGGAACCGGTCCGGCCGATGATGCCGAGGTACTCGCCGTCGCCGATGGTGAGGTTGAGTTTATTGAGCGCGGTGACCGCGAGGGGGGTGCCTTCATTGTACATATGGACCAAATCTTTGATTATGATGGGCATAATGCTTCTACCAAGGCGTCGACGCTGAGCACCGTCGGGGGCACCGCCAGGCCGGCCGCCCGGAGCTGGTGCGCCAGTTCGGTCACCTGCGGCACATCCAGTCCGATGGCCCGTAGTTCTTCAACCCGGGCGAACACCGCGGGCGGCGGGCCTTCCATTACCACCCGGCCGCGGTCCATGACGATAACCCGGTCGGCGCCGGCCGCTTCCTCCATAAAATGGGTGATCAGGACGACCGTCATTCCTTCCTGCCGGTTCAGGCGCTGGATGGTGTGCATGACCTCCGCTCTCCCGCCGGGGTCGAGCATCGCTGTCGGCTCATCTAAGATGACGCACTCGGGCCGCATGGCGATTACCCCGGCGATGGCTACCCGCTGCTTTTGCCCGCCGGAGAGGGCGTGGGGCGGGTATTCGCGGTAGTCGGCCATATCCACCACTTGCAGGGCTTCGTCGACCCGTTGACGGATTTCAGCCGGGGGGATGCCTAAGTTTTCCGGACCGAAGGCGACGTCTTCTTCGACCATGGTCGCCACCAGCTGGTTATCGGGGTTTTGAAAGACCATGCCGGCGGTCCGGCGAATCTGCCACAGCTGCTTCGCCTCGCGGGTGTCCATGCCCTTCACGGTAACCTTGCCCGCCGTCGGCAGCAGCAGCGCATTTAAGTGCTTGGCGAGCGTAGACTTGCCGGAGCCGTTGTGCCCGATAATGGCGACGAACTCGCCCGGGGCCACGGTCAGGCTGACCTGATCCAAGGCCAAGAGCGCGCCCGCCTGGGCAGCATTGTAGGTGTGCTCCAGACCTTCTACGCAAATCAGACTTTCCATCAGCGTTCACGCTCTCCTTTAGCCGCCTACGGGCCCAGAGCTAAACCAGCTCGATCCGGGCCAGCATGGCGGCGTCACCCTGGCGGTAACCCAGTTTGTACGTCCGGGTGTACCCGCCCGGGCGGCCGGCGTAGCGGGGGGCAATGGTGTCAAACAGCTTCTTGGCCGCCGCTTCGTCGAAGACATACTCCAGCACCTGTTTGCGGGCGTGGAGATCGCCTTGTTTGGCCAGGGTAATCAGCTTATCCGCAATCGAGCTGAGTTCCTTGGCCTTCATTTCGGTGGTTTCGATTTTCTCGCTGATGAATAGAGACGTTACCAGATTACGAAACAGCGCTTTGCGATGGGCGCTGGTACGACCCAGTTTTCTGTAGGCCACAGCCGTCTCCCTCCTCTCCTATTCTTCGGATTCTTTCAGGGACAAATCCAGGTGGGACAGTTTCTGCTTCACTTCCTCAAGCGACTTCTTGCCGAGGTTGCGCACTTTCATCATATCTTCTTCCGTTTTCTCGGTTAACTCGGAAACGGTGTTGATGCCGGCCCGCTTGAGGCAATTGTACGAGCGTACCGAAAAGTCGAGTTC
>CAZHIT010000272.1:0-3285 GCA_964533125.1 uncultured Candidatus Sumerlaeota bacterium | reverse complement strand
CCGCTGCCGGAGAGGGTTAAGAGGGTGTGCTTGTCGGCCACCACCAGCAATGACTCCAGCCGCCTAAGCGCCCGGTCGGTCCGCCAGTCCTTGGCCAGTTCCACCGCCGCCCGCGGCAGATTGCCGTGGTATTGTTCCAACTTCGCCTCAAACTTTTCAAACAGGGCAAAGGCGTCGGCCACTGACCCGGCAAAGCCGGCCAACACCTGGCCGTTATGCAAGCGGCGGACTTTTTTGGCCTTATGCTTCATCACCATATTACCGCCAAAGGTCACCTGTCCGTCGCCGGCGATAGCCACCGCCTCGCCCCGCCGGACCGCAATTACCGTGGTTGCCTCAAACATCAATCCACCTCCCGCTAAAATCGTTTAAGCCCGGGGATGGGCGCGCCGGTACACCTTGCGTAATTGCGCTTTGGTCACATGGGTGTAGATCTGGGTAGTGCCGATATTCACGTGCCCCAGCAGTTCCTGTACCGAGCGCAGGTCCGCCCCGCCATCGAGCAGATGGGTCGCGAAGGAATGGCGGAGGACGTGGGGGCTGATTTTGCGCTCCAGCGCGACCTGCTCGACGTAGTTATCTACGATGCGCCGCACGCTGCGGGCCGAAAGGCGGGTGCCGAAGCGGTTCAGGAACAGCGCCCGCTCCGCCGGCGCTTTCGCTTTGGCCCGCCGTAACAGTTCCTCCCGGGCGCCGCTGCGATAAACCGCGAGCGCGGCCAGCGCCGGGTGGCCGATGGGCACGATGCGCTCCCTGGAGCCTTTGCCGAATACCCGGACGTACTCCAGGCCAAAGTCCACCGAACCCATATCCATCCCGACCAGTTCGCTCACCCGGATGCCGGTGGCGTAGAGCGTCTCCAGCAGGGCTGCGTCCCGGGCGCCTAAGGTTTCTTTCCGGTCCGGGGCGGCAAGTAAGGCCTCCATCTCGTTTACATAGAGGAACTTCGGCAGACGCTTTTCGCGTTTGGGCGTGGCAACGCCCCCGAGGGGGCTCTCGGTCACCAGTCCTTCCCGGAGCAGGTGCCGGTAGAGCGAGCGCAGGGTGGCGAGCTTGCGGGCAATGGTCGAGCGCTTGTAGGCTTTCTGCTGCAGGCGGGCCAGGTACTCCCGGATCACCAACCGGTCGAGGGTCGCGAGGTCTAAGTCCGCCGGACCGCTCTCCCGGCAAAAGGCGAAGAATTGCTCCAGGTCACTCTCGTAGTTTTCGAGGGTGCGGGGCGAGGCGTTTTTTTCCACCCGTAAATAGCGGAGGAAAGACTCACTGCCGGCGGCGGCACTGGTAGCCATGCTCATCTTCCTTTCGGCCGGTGGGAACTAAAGCCCGGCCCGGAATGCGTCGAGGACGGTAAGCGCCCGCTCGCTGATTTGCCGGTTTCGCTCCCGCCGGTCACGCACCATGTACTCCAGCGGTGGGATCAGCCCGAAGGTGATGTTCATCGGCTGGAAGGACTTCGCCTGGCTGGTGATGATGTAGTGGCAGAGCGCGCCGTGGGCGGTCTCGACCGGGAACACCACCGGCTCCTCACCCCGAATCAGCCGGGCGGCGTTGATGCCGGCCACCATTCCCCCGGAGGCGGACTCTATGTACCCCTCCACCCCGGTGATCTGCCCGGCAAAAAAGACATTCGGGTGTGCCGCCATCTGGAGGGTGGGGCGCAGGACTTTGCGGGCCTCGATGTAGGAGTTGCGGTGCATCACCCCAAAGCGGGCAAACTCCGCCTGTTCTAACCCTGGGATCATCCGGAACACCCGCTTCTGCTCCTCCCATTTCAGCCGGGTCTGGAAGCCGACCAGGTTATACAGGCGCCCGGCCTGGTCATCCTGCCGCAGCTGGACTACGGCGTAAGGCTGCCGGCCGGTATGGGGATCCACAAGACCCACCGGTTTCATCGGGCCAAAGGCCAGGGTCATCGGCCCCCGCTCCGCCAGTTTTTCCACCGGCATACAGCCCTCAAAGAAAACTTCCTTTTCAAATCCTTCGATTGGGTGCTTTTCCGCCGCCGCGAGGGCCGCTGTAAACTTAAGGTACTCCTCTTTTTCCATGGGGCAGTTTAAGTAATCGTCGCCCCGGCCGTAGCGGGAAGCCCGGAACACTTTGGCATAATCCAGCGATTCGGCGACGACAATCGGCGCCGCCGCATCGTAGAAGAACAGCGATTCGGCCCCGGTCAGTTCCCGGATAGCGTTTGCCAGGGCATCCGAGGTCAGGGGCCCGGTGGCCACGATTACCGGACGGTCTAAAGGGATGGCGGTGACCTCGGCGCGGACCACGGTAATTAAGGGATGGGCTTCTACTGCCGCCGTAACCGCCCGGGCAAAACCCTCCCGGTCCACCGCGAGCGAACCGCCCGCCGGCACCTGGTTTATGTCAGCACAGGCCATAATCAGCGAGCCTAAGTGGCGCATCTCTTCTTTCAGCAGACCCACGGCGTTTTCGAGCGAACTCGCGCGCAGGGAATTGCTGCACACCAGCTCCGCCATTTCGCCGGTATGGTGGGCCGGGGTCATCACCCCGGGGCGCATCTCGTATAGCCGCACTTTAATGCCGCGGTTGGCCGCCTGCCAGGCCGCTTCCGCCCCGGCCAACCCGGCGCCGATAATCGTCAGTTCCGGCATCCTCAGCCCCTCCTTCCGGTTAAGTCTTATTCTTCTTCCGCCGCCGCCTCGGTGTACTCACAGCCCTCCCGGCTGCACTGGTAGTACAGACCCCGGGCCTTGGAGCGTTTTTCCACCAGGAAGGCGCCACCGTCCGGACAGTTTTTGGGCACCGGTTTCACCCATGAGACGAAATTGCAATCCGGGTAGTTGGTGCAGCCGTAGAACCGGCGGCCCTTTTTGGTGGTCCGGGCGACGATGCTCCCCCCGCACTGCGGGCAGGCCACGCCCGTCTCCTCTAAGTACGGCTTGGTGTTGCGGCAGTCGGGGAAGCCCGGGCAGGCGAGGAACTTGCCGGACTCCGCGTCTTTCCGTTACATCACCGGAAACTCGTGGAAGGCCAACTTTCAATCGTCGGCAAAACCGGCGTAGAACCGGTCCACCACCTGCCGCCAGGCCATCTCTCCTTCGGCGATACGGTCCAAATCCTCCTCCAGGCCGGCGGTAAACTCGACGCTGATGACGCCAGGGAAAAACTCCTTCAGGAGGTCCACGACGATGGTCCCCAGTTCGCTCACATAAAACCGTTTTTCTTCTAAGGTCACATAACCCCGCTGCTTGATCGTATCGATGGTCGGCGCGTAGGTCCTCGGCAGGCCCATGCCCTCTTCCTCCCGGGTTTTCACCA
>CAZHIT010000271.1:0-3319 GCA_964533125.1 uncultured Candidatus Sumerlaeota bacterium | reverse complement strand
TCGGTCACCGTGCCCACCGTCGACCGGGGGTTCTTGCTCGTCGTTTTCTGGTCGATGGAGATGGCCGGCGACAGCCCTTCGATGTAGTCCACCTCCGGCTTGTCCATCAGCCCCAGAAACTGGCGGGCGTAAGCGGACAGCGACTCGACGTACCGCCGCTGCCCCTCGGCGTAAATCGTATCGAAGGCCAGGGAAGACTTGCCGGAACCGCTGAGACCGGTGAAGACGACCAGGCGATCCCGGGGGATATCCAAGTCAATATTCTTTAAGTTGTGCTGCCGGGCCCCTTTAATAATAATTCGATCCTTGATCATAACCTTACCCCCATTGCTGACTTAACCCCGCTTACCCGGTTTTTCACCCGGCCCGGTGAGCTTCAGTTTGCCGCTGATCACGTCTTCGAGCTCCACGATCATATCCCGAAACTCCGCCGCCCGCTCAAACTCGAGGGCCTTGGCGGCCGCCTTCATCTCTTTATGCAAATTGGCCAGCAGCGCCTTCATCTCCCGGCGCGACATCCCCTTCAGCTGTCCGTCCGGCAAGTAAGCGGCCGGTTCCTCCGCCGCCTGGAAGCGGGTGGCCACCAGGATATCCCGCACCGCGTTCACAATCGACTGGGGCGTGATGCCGTGGCGCCGGTTATACTCCACCTGCAGCTTCCGGCGGCGCTCGGTTTCGCTGATCGCCCGCTGCATCGAGTCGGTGACCCGGTCGGCGTACATAATTACTTTACCGCCCACATTCCGGGCAGCCCGGCCTACGGTCTGGATGAGGGAGGTCTCGGAGCGCAGATAACCCTCCTTGTCTGCATCCAGAATCGCCACCAGCGAGACCTCCGGCAGGTCCAACCCCTCCCGGAGCAGGTTGATCCCCACCAGAACATCGAATTTCCCCAGGCGCAGGTCCCTAATCAGCGGCATCCTCTCCAGGGTATGGATTTCCGAGTGCAGGTAGTTGACCTTCACCCCGGCCCCTTTCAGGTAGTCGGTCAGGTCCTCGGCCATCCGTTTGGTTAGAGTCGTCACCAGCACCCGTTCCTGCCGCCCCACCCGCTGCCGGATTTCCTCCAGCAAATCGTCAATCTGACCGGCCACCGGCCGGACGCTGATTTCCGGGTCCACCAGGCCGGTGGGCCGGATAATCTGCTCCACGATCTGCTCGCTCTTCTCCCGCTCGTAGGGTCCCGGTGTCGCCGAGACGTAGATCACCTGGCGCAGGTGCTCCTCGAACTCGCCGAAAAACAGGGGCCGATTATCGTAGGCCGAGGGGAGGCGGAACCCGAACTCCACCAGGGTATCCTTCCGGGACTTGTCCCCGGCGTACATCCCCCGCACCTGGGGGATGGTCTGGTGGGCTTCGTCGATAATCATCAAAAAGTCGTCCGGGAAATAGTCCAGCAGGGTGCTGGGCGTCGACCCCGGCGGCCGCCCGGTCAGATGGCGGGAATAGTTTTCGATGCCGGAGCAATACCCCATCTCCTGCAGCATCTCCATATCGTAATGGGTTCTCTGCTCCAGGCGCTGCGCTTCCAGCAGGCGGTTCGCCTGGCGCAGCACTGCGAGGCGCGCCGCCAGTTCGGTTTCGATGGTGGTGACCGCCTTGGCGATATTGTCTTTGGTGGTTACGAAATGCGAGGCCGGGTAGATGGCGATATGCTGCCGTTCGCCCAAAATCTCCCCGGTCACGGTATCAATCTCGGTAATCCGTTCGAGTTCGTCGCCGTTCAGCTCCACCCGCACCGCTTTTTCGGTGTAGCCGACCGGGTAGATCTCGATCACGTCGCCCCGGACCCGGAAATTCCCCCGGACGAAATCGAAGTCGTTCCGCTCGTACTGGATATCCACCAGCTTGTGCAGGATTTCCTCCCGCCGCCGGGTCATGCCCACCCGCAGCGACAGCACCAGGTTTTGGTAATCCTCCGGCGAACCAAGGCTGTAGATGCACGACACGCTGGAGACGATAATCACGTCCCGGCGTTCAAACAGGGCGCAGGTAGCCGAATGACGCATTTTATCAATTTCGTCGTTGATCGACGCATCCTTTTCGATGTAGGTATCGGAGGACGGGATGTACGCTTCTGGCTGGTAGTAGTCGTAGTAACTGACGAAATACTCCACCGCGTTTTCCGGGAAGAAGGCTTTAAACTCGCTGCACAGCTGCGCCGCCAGGGTCTTGTTGTGCGCCAGCACCAGGGTCGGCCGCTGCAGCTGCTGGATCACATTGGCCATGGTAAAGGTTTTACCGGACCCGGTTACCCCCAGGAGGGTCTGGTGCGCCTTACCCGCCCGGATCCCGCTCACCAGCTCGTCGATCGCTTTTGGTTGATCCCCCTGGGGGAGATAGTCGGAAACCAGCTTGAACTCACTCATCCGCTCACCTGCCCTCTCACCGGCAACTGTTGTCGGTTCGGCGGTCAGGACCGCCCAGAACCATTACCATTATACCATATTTCATTTAATCCAGAGAAAAAAAGAGGCTGGCAGTTCGTGCCAGACCCCTGCTATCGGAGTATCCAGGGATAACTTAGATTAGACACCGGGAGGTCCAGGTTAAACCCGCTGCCCCTATTCCCAGACGAGCGGCGCCTTACCGGCTGGCCCTTAGCGCCGCCTGCGCCCGCTCCAGTTGGACGTCGGGCAGGACCTCCGTCCCCTGCGCCTCAATCCAGGCGTCCAACAGCCGGAAAATCACCGCCTGGCTCGCCTTCCCGTCCACCGCCAAGCCCTGGGCCTGCTGGAAGGCGCGCACCGCCGTCTGGGTTTGGGCGGTATACCGGCCGCTCGCGCCGCCGGCCGGATACCCGAGCGCGTTCAGACCTTGCTGGAGAACGGTGACGTCCTCACCTTCGCTGTTTAATTCGAGGTCGCGGTCGCCGGGGCCGTACACCAAAATATCCGGCTCGATGCCCTTGCCGTGGATGGAGGTCCCATTGGGCGTCAGGTATTTATCGGTGGTCAGGCGGAACCCGCCGCCGTTATCCAGGGTAAAGATGCCCTGGACCGAACCCTTGCCGTAAGTCTTGGTCCCGGCCAGGGTCCCGGCGCCCCGGTCCTTTACGGCCCCGGCCACGATCTCCGACGCGCTGGCGCTGCCGCCGTTAACCAGCACCACCAGGGGCAGGCCTAGGCCCTCCGAATGGGAGCTTTGCGTTTCCCGCTGTCCTTCGCGGTTCACGATATGGACGATGGGGCCGCGGGGCACCAGGACTTCGGCGACTTCCCGGCTTACCGTCAGTAGCCCGCCCGGGTTGTTGCGCAGATCCAGAATCAGACCCCGCATCCCCTGCTGCCGCAGCTGGTTCACCTGCTGCCGGAAGGCT
>CAZHIT010000270.1:0-3342 GCA_964533125.1 uncultured Candidatus Sumerlaeota bacterium | reverse complement strand
CCGGGGGGAAAGTTCGTTATCAAAAATTACCAGGTCAATCCCGGCGCCCTGGCAGAAGGCCTTCAGCTCCTCTGCCTTCCCCTTGCCGATGTAGTAGGCGACATCGGGGGCCGGCCGGCTTTGCTCAAACTGAGCGATGACCTCTGCTCCAGCCGTGTCCGCCAGTTGCGACAGCTCGGCCAGTGCATCAGTGCGGGACCACTCGCTGCGGGAGCCGTTGTCCAGAGCGACCAGGATGACTTTCTCGGCTTCGGTATCGGTGGTGTTGTACAGCTTTGTTTCCATGGGTAAATCACCTCTTCGTCCCTTATTATACCACACCGTCGCCAAAGCAACGAGCCCGGGGCGTTCCGCTCTATTCTTCTTGCGGTTTTACTGGCCCAGGATCAGCCCCGTCAGTCGGCGGAGATTCCGATTCCCCTTCCCCCGTCGCTTGAAACGCAGGCAGACCCTTGCCGCCGTTTGCCCGGTCCGCCTGGTCGTACTTCTGCAAAACCGTGATCGCCTCGGCGATGATCTGTTCCGTCGTTTTACCCTCCGTCGGAATCAGAAACAGCGGTTTTTTCGCACCGGTTCTCCTTTCGGTGGACTTTTTCCAGGTCTCCCCAAACACCGCCCGCACGGCATCCCGGAGGCGGACAAACAGAGGCAACCCCGGATTGCCGCTCGCCATCAGGGCTTCACTGACACTCCGGTAGTACCATTCCTGCTCTTCCCGCCCGCGCTTAAAGCGATCCCAGACCTCTTCCCCTATTTGCTCCAGATCCATATAGATGTCGCGGAGGTTGCAGAACTTGTCGGCCGCACTGACCAGCCGGACCGGCAGGGGCGCTACCCGCAGGGCAGCGATGGTGTGCCGCTTGCGTTCTTCCCAGGGCGCGTCTTTGTCTGGCTCGGTACACCCGGCCACGATATCGGCCACCTCCGGCCCAAACTCGGCGCGGATTTTTTCTATGGTAATACCGGCATCTTCCACCGTATCGTGCAGGTACCCGGCGGCGATGACGGCGGCAGGGCAACCATACATCGTCAGCACCCGGGCCACGCATTCCGGGTGGGTAAAATACGGAGTATCCGTCCCCTTGCGGATTTGGCCTTGGTGGGCGGCAGCGGCGAACTGTTTTGCCCGCTCGACCAGTTCATCTGGCATAGTATCGCCTTCCTTTCGATTATCAGCAGCTTTGTGGGCTAATAGTCTGGTCATACCCGGCAATGTTTGGCCAGGAACTTAGGTACTTCCTTCTCGGCGCTGCGGTTAATCTCGGTGACTGGGATGCCGGCCATCCGGACCCGCCCGATCAGGTCCTTGACGGTGGAGGTATAGTCCGAAGTACCGACGACCAGCACCTGCGAAGCGCTGCCCAAACAGTCGATGGCCGCAAAATAGTAGCGGATGTTGTCCCCGTAGAGCACGAGTTCCGGTTCCAGGATGGCCCGGCAGTCGGGGCAGCAGATGGAAGAGTACACCTGAGCGAAGGGATACTGCTGGCGGCAGGAGGGGCAGAAGACCGAGCGGAGGTGACCGTGCACCTCAATCACCCCCAGGCTCCCTGCCTTCTGGTGCAGGCCGTCGATGTTCATCGTGACTACCTCGACTCCGTACCGGGCGAGCGCCAGGTGGGCCTTGGTCGGCTTGGCCTGGTCAGCGGCCAGATCCAGCTGCCGGAGAATGGCATAAAAATCCTCCGGCTGGTCATGGAAATAAGACCGGCTCAGTTTGTCCCGCAGGCCCCCCATCTCGGCAAAGGTGGGCAGCCCGGCCGACCGGGAGATACCGGCGCCGGTGAAGGCGACGATCTTGTCCATTTTTTATTCCCTCCTTGTCCTGGCTCTGGCTCTCTGCGGCCAAGCAATTGTCGCAGTTTTAGTCATCGAAGAGCTCAGATGAATCCCCTACTCCCTCGACGGCGACCAGCCCATAAGGCTTTTTGTCCTCCAGGGTGGCAATGAAATCGAGTATGGTCTGGTTCATCGCTCCGGCCCGGTCGCCAGTTACACCCATTGCCTTTACGAAGTCGGTCAATTCGGCCTTGGTAACCCGGGCGACGAAACCAGCCCAATCGGTCTGCTTGCCGTCTATGGTCCCGGCCTCGATGGCTGCGGTGATAGCCGCAAGCGCCGCGTGCCCATTGGGGAAAAACGGACTCCGCCGCTTGGGGACGTTGCTGTTCCAGTCCCCGCCCTCCCAGTGGAAGTCCGGGTCATCCAACCAGCCGATATAAGCGTCCAGGATCATGGCGGTTTACCTCCTTCCTCTTCCCTTGGCCGGTTTCGCAAAATGCTGGCGGATTTCGGCAGCCCGCTCCTTTTGACCGGTGTGCTCATAGCACGCGGCCAGTTGGGGCAGGCACTCGCCGATGACCTCTTCCCAACCCTTTTCCTGGTTTTTCAGCGCCCATTCGTAGGAACTGATCGCCAGGTGGTATTCGCGCCGCTCGTAATGGATATCCCCCTTGAGTTTGTAGTTCAGGCTCCGTCCAGGGTTTTCGAGGATGGCGGCATTGATTTCCTTGAGAGCGATTGACGAATAGCCTTCCTGACGCAGCAGGTTCGCCAGATTGTAGCGGATGTACTCGTCCTCCGGGTCGACGGTCAAACCTTCGCGGTAAGCCGCGACCGCATCCCGGACTCGGCCATGCTCGCCGTAGAGGACACCTAGATTAAGAAAAGGATCACTGCAGTCGGGGTCAAGACTGGCCTGCATTCGAAAGCAAGCTGCCGCCTCATCGACCCAGCCATCGAGTTCGTACTGCCGCGCCAGTTTTTCCCACAGGTAGATATGCCGCCCCCGGAAAAGCTCGGGAAAGTTCCTGGCGATAACGCGCAGATCGGCTACCGTTAAATCCAGGGATCCTTTACCCAGGTTATACCGCAAGCGGTACTGCAATCGGTTCAGACCCAGCTTGGCGTCATCGATGGGAGCGATCGGGACATTGGTATCAACTGAACTCACCGGCTGATTTGCTTCGAGCCAGTGTTTTCGCTCCTGCCCGGCGGTGGTATCCCGGAAATCCAGGCTCAGCCACCAACCGGGCCGGCCGCCGTAGCTGCGCATTGCGTAGAGGGAGCGAAATCCCTGGGCGAACATACTTGCCGGCGTGTACGGGTGTGAAAGATCTTCTCCCGGATGGATGATGCCGTAGTAAAACCGGCTGTGGAGGCGGTAGTAAGGATTTTGTTTGCGGGGCCGGTCGATGACGTCCAGGATGGCGGCCATTTTGGTTTCGTCCGCCTGGTCGCCGATCACTCCAGGTTGAATCAGTGTTCCGAGGTACACGCGCAGAAAGCGGTTGCGTTCGTCCCGGGTGGGGAAATAGATATAAGTGTTGGCCATGCTGCACC
>CAZHIT010000269.1:0-3344 GCA_964533125.1 uncultured Candidatus Sumerlaeota bacterium | reverse complement strand
CCCTTCGTCTGGACCGGAAACGGCATCGTCCCGGCGAAGATCGAGGACGGCCGCTACGCCTGGCCCGGCAACGGCCCGCGCCTGCTCGTCTTCGACATGGGCATCAAGTGGAACATCATGCGGCTGCTTTCGGCCCAGGGCGAGGTTATTAAGGTTGGGAAGGCGTTCGGGGTCTGCCGGGTAAAGGGGCTGGACGCCGATTTTAGCTTGCCCCGCGTGGAGCGCAAAACCGGCCCGGGGCACCGCGATTTTGCCGTAAGCCCGGCGCCGGACCTGACCTATGCCTTGGCGGGGAAACGGCGGGATTTTACGATCAACAGCATTCTGGAGGATGTGCTGACCGGCGAAATAATCGATATCTACGCCGGGCAGGAGGACCTGCGGGCGGGAATCATCCGCCACGTCGATCCGGAAACCTTCGGGGAGGACCCGCTGCGGGTGTACCGGGCGGCGCAGTTTGCGGCCCGGCTTGATTTTAGGCTCCACCCGGCGACGGTTGAATTGTGCCGGGCGGTGGACCTGTCGGCCCTGTCCAAAGAGCGGATAATGGGAGAATGGGAGAAGATATTGCTGCTCTCATCGCGGCCCTCGGTTGGTCTTAGAGCCTTGCAGGCGACCGGCGTCCTTGCACGGATGCACCCGCCGATAGAAGCTCTATTCGGGTGCCCGCAAAACCCGGCGTTCCACCCGGAGGGGGATGTCTGGGCGCATACCCTTTTGGTGGTAGACGAGGCGGCCAGGCTGCGGGACCGGACGGCGGACCCGCGGGTATTGATGTGGGCAGCCCTGCTGCATGACATTGGGAAACCCTGTACGACGGCGCAGACCGGGGGCAGGTGGACCAGCCGGGGGCACGACCGGGTGGGCGAAAGGATTGCCCGGGAGTTTTTGGCGACGCTGACGACGGAGAAGAGCCTGCCGAAGCAGGTGGGGGCAATGATTAGAGAGCATATGCTGCCCGTCTGGTTCTACCGGCACCGGGAGGAGGTCTCGGCGGCCGCGCTGCGGCGCCTGGCTAACCGGGTGTCGCTACCGGAGCTGCTGCTGCTGGCCCAGGCAGACTATTTGGGCAAGGGTGAGCGGCGGGATTTTACCCCCATCTCGGCCTGGTTTGCGGCCAAACAGCAGGAGTTAGGACTGCCGGCGGGGAAAAGAATTGCTCCTTTGGTGCAGGGGAGAGACCTGGTGGCGTTGGGGTTGGCGCCCGGGCCGCAATTTCGGGCGATTTTGGCGAAAGCCTACGAGCGGCAATTGGAGGGTGAGGACTATGCGGCGCTGATGGCGGCGGTGCGGGAATGGATGGCAGACGAAGAAAAACCCGCCGAATAATCCGGCGGGTGCGGCAGGGAAAGAAGCGGCGGGAGCGATATACGCTCCCGCCGTGGGTTTATTTGGCGGTGTAGACCAAGTAGGCCGTGGCTTGAACCTTGATTTTTTCGGGGCTTTGCGGCTGGGGCATCCCCATGCCGTCGGCGCTGCCGCCGTAAGCCATTTCCTTGGCGTATACCGGTCCGTAATAGTAGTTGATGAAGTCAACCCGGACGCTCCGGAGGCCGCCCAGTTCTACTCCCAAAGCAGCGGCAGTATATTCGATGGTTTCTTTGGCTTGGGTGATGGCTTGGGTGATGGCGGCTTTCTTGTACTGCATGATGTTTTCGATGGCGTACTGGATGCTGTTGACATGGATGGTGGGGATTTTGGCGAGCGCGGTGAGGAGGCTACCGACCTGGCTGAGATCCCGAACCGTGGCCTTGATGGAGCTTTCGGTGACATAGATGGTGACTTCCTCACCTTTTTCCGGCTCCGGCATCGGCAGAAGCGGTTTCTCGGCGGTGACGGTGTCGAGCGGCCGGATGATCTTAGTGTAGCTGTAACTGGAGTAGTACCGGGTGTTGATATCCTCCGCCTTGAGGCCGTTTTCGCGCAGGACGGCCATGGCTTGCTGGGCCGCCTTGGCGTTGTTTTGCTGCGCGAGTTCGCTATCGCTTTCTTCGGTGCGGACCTGGAGGTTGAGGTAGGCGATGTCCGGGTCGGCTTCGACTTCACCGACGGCGGTGGTCTCCAGGACCGGGGCGATTTCAGTTGTCGTGGCGGCGAAGACCGGAACACTGCCCAGCAGGGAGAAGACGAGCAGGGCGATTAACAGGGATAGCTTCTTGACTGGCGTAACAATCACTCCTTTTGTGAATTATGGGTTCTGCTCTTATGACGCCGCCACCCGGCAAAAAGTTTACCGGTTGAGGCTAATTATGGTAAACAATAGATATTTTTGTTGCCTCTACTTGATGGCGTGAATCACCCGGGTTTGCAGAAAATAGCTGACCAGGTAGTCCTGACGGACTGAAAGCCCTTTGGTTCGGGCCTGGTCGTCGTACAGTACCAGTTCCTCCGTCTGACCGATCTTGTTTAGATGGACGGCGGTCACGCCGCCCGGCAGGGTTTCCAGCGCGGAGAGGTAGAGATAAGCATCCTGGGTTTTGTGGAGGAAGATGTCCTGGTAAACGGCGTTTAGTTGATAGAGACCGCCGGCGAGGACGGCCAGGCTGAGCCAGAGGGCAAAGAGCAGCTGTACATCGATCTGCCCCAGGGTCAGCGGGACTCGGCGGGAAGGTGGCGCTTCGGTTGTTTCTGATTTCTTCCGGCGGTATTGGCGTTTGGTTTTGCCCGCGAGCCCTAATTGCCTCAAAGAGCGGCGCAGGAGACATAGGGTGGCGGCCCCGCCCAGGCCGGATAAAGCCAGCGACAAGTAAATGGAGTTTGCGAGAGTGGTGAAGGCTTCCCGATAATCCATGCGAGCGACCTCCTTCGCAGCATAAGGTTTGGGTAAACATTCGCCAGAGGGGGAACAAAACTCCTCCTGCACCAAGGCCCAACGCAGCTGGACGTCAAATGAAGCCTCCGTCAACCAGTTACGGGATGGGACTAATGCATAAGAATCCGGTGGCGGGATAAGCTGGCCATAGATGAGAGAGCGGCCACATGAAGAAAAAAATCCAAAAATGTCTTGAGAACTTGAAGGAATTAGCGTTTATTGGTAGAATATAATAGTAGTAATTCCTGATAAATGCGGACGAAGGGGGTTAAGAACATGGAGTTGAAAGGGTCCAAAACCGAAGCCAATCTGTGGGCCGCCTTTGCCGGCGAATCCCAGGCGCGAAACAAGTACACCTACTGGGCCAGCCAGGCCAAAAAAGAGGGATTCGAGCAAATCGCCGCTCTGTTCCTCGAAACTGCGGATAACGAGAAGGAACACGCCAAGGTTGAGTTCAAACACTTAAAGGGCATCGGCACGACCATGGAGAATCTGCTCGAAGCAGCTAAAGGGGAAAACCACGAGTGGACCA
>CAZHIT010000268.1:0-3352 GCA_964533125.1 uncultured Candidatus Sumerlaeota bacterium | reverse complement strand
GCTGGTGGATTCCCAGCTCAGCAGCCGCAGCACAAATGCGGTGGCGGTGAATGGGGCTGCTTTGCAGTTGAACCAGGTAACAGCAGGTCCGCTGCAGGTTAAACTGGAACTGGATACGGAGAAGATCGCCGCGGGGATAGAAGCCTTCGTGGACAAGTACAACGAAACCATCGCCGCCCTCAACACTAAAATCGCCGAGCCCTACGACCGGGATTACCCACCGCTGACGGAAGAACAGAAAGCGGCGATGTCGGAAAAAGAGATTGAGCGGTGGGAGGAAAAAGCGAAGACCGGCCTCCTGCGGGGGGACCGGGTGGTGCAGGAGATTGTGTACCGCCTCCGCCAGGCGATGGCCGATACGGTGGCCGGTGCTGCCGGGGGCCTGGCCTCGGCCGGGATTACCACCGGGGATTACAGCGAAAAAGGCCAGTTGAACATCGACGCGACGAAACTGCGGGCGGCCATCGCGGCGGACCCCGACCGGGTGCGGCAGCTGTTTGCCCGCCAGCCGGAGCTGAGCTATACGGCCGCGAACAACACCGGCCGGCAGAAGGAGCGGTACGCGGACGCCGGGATCGCCCAGCGGCTGGCGGACATTATCGACGATAACATCCGCACCATCCGCGACCGGAGCAACCGGAAAGGGACTCTGCTGGAGATCGCCGGGATGGCCGGGGACGCGAGCGAAAGCAAAAACAGTATGGCAACGACCCTTTCGACCATCAACCGCCAGATCGTTTCCCTGACCGACCGCCTGATCCAGAAGGAGAACTCGTATTACCGGCGGTTTACGGTGATGGAGCAGTATATCCAGCAGATGAATGCCCAGTCTGGGTGGCTGGCGCAGCAATTCAGCCAGGAATAAAGGAGAAGAGTATGGACAGCCAAAGCGAAGCGGTGTTGACCGGCATTAGCCGGCTGTATGCGGAAAAGGAACTGCACCTGCAGGAGTACGCGGCCATGGGGGCAGCGATTGGCGGGATGCTGGCGGCCGGGCAGGTGGAGCCGGTGGGAGCGGTGCTCACGGCCAAAGCGAAAAAGATTGCGGTCATAGATGCCGTGGATGCCGAGCTGACGCTGAGTTTTGCCTGCCTGTACCGGCTGACCGGGACGGCGACGCGGGCGGATGCGCTCGCGGGCGACAGCCCGGCGGCGACAGCAGCGCGGACAGCCCAGGCGGGGGCGGCGGCAGTACTGGCCGGCTTGCCGGCGGTGGAGGAGCAGAACCGGCTGGCGATAGCTCGTTTGCAGCAGGACCTGGCCGGGGAGATCCGGGAAATGCAGGTGGCCGGCTTTGCCGCCCGAATCTATGGTCAGGCGGTGGGGGCCGACACCGGGGTGTTCTGCGACCGCCGGGAGTAGCGGCTCAGAATGACATGAATAGGATTGCAGGATGATCTAATCCGCAGGGGCAGGAACAACAGCGTTCCTGCTTTTCGTATTGCCGGGGTGGTCAGCCTGACCCTAATCGGCAGATTGAGGCCGATCCGAAAGCTTTCCCCGGTTGGTGCCTTGATCAACGAAACGCTTCACCGGGGTGAGCGTCTCCCCTTCCCGGCAGTTTTGGATTACCCGGCTGTCGGCGGCAGCCGCTCCGCCGGCCGGCAATAAACATGGACCTTACATCTGCTTATCTTCCGGCAGCGGCAGGCAGGGTATGTCCCCCCAGCTGCCGGTCCCGGCGGATTTTGCCGAAACTGCTAAACTTTAACGGGCCCAAATCCGATATACAGCATAGGATGACCCACTAAACTCGATTGTACGCCCGGTTCCTGATCGGGCCCGAAGGGAGCCGGCGCTATAATCCCGCCGCGGCCCGGGCGAGGCCGCAAATAAGGGGAAAGGATTCCCCGGAAAAATCAAGGAGGATAAACATGCGTATCAACCACAACATCGCCGCCCTGAACACCTACCGGCAGCTGACGGCCAACGGGGTCAGCACCAACAAGGCCCTGGAAAAACTGTCCTCCGGCCTGCGCATCAACAAGGCCGGCGACGACGCGGCCGGACTCGCCATCTCGGAGAAAATGCGCGGCCAGATCCGCGGCCTGGAGCAGGCCAGCAGCAACGCCCAGGATGCCATCTCCCTGATCCAGACGGCGGAAGGCGCCCTGAACGAGACCCACAGCATCCTGCAGAGAATGCGTGAGCTGTCGATCCAGGCGGCCAACGGCACCGCCACCGACACCGACCGGAACGCGATCCAGGATGAGGTGAACCAGCTCCTGGACGAAATCGACCGGATCGGCGACACCACCGAGTTCAACACCAAGAAGCTGCTCAACGGTTCCTCGACCCAGACCCTGGCCCTCACCACCAACAACTCCCAGATCGGCTCGATGACGGCGTACAACAATGTGACGGCCGGAACCGACTACAATATCGCCGTGGCCAACGTCTCCGAAGCAGCGGTGGATCTGGTGATTGCCGGCAACAGCGGGCTCGCGGCGGGCGACATTACCTACACCGGCGCGAACTTCCGGGTGGGGGATGAGATCCAGATCGTCGTCCAGGCGGGCGATGATGACGACCACAAAGACCTGCAGTTCCTGTTAAACGGCCAGTTGATCGACACAGTCGATGAGCAGGATGTTGCCGCTCTGACCACCTTCGACGGCGGCGGCGGGGAAGAGCTGCGGATTGCGGCCGCTTCGTTTAACGACGACGGCACCGGTAACGGCACGATTTCCTTCACTTACGGCATCGAAGCCGACTATACGGTCACCAAGGGCGGTTCCACGGTGTACACCGTCACCGATTCCCAGACCACCGACGGCCTGGTCCGGCTGGGCGACTTCCGGGCGGAAGTGGACCACACCCTGACCGCGAACGCCGTGAACGCCTTCACCGTCGCCGGCGAAGGGCTGACCTTCCAGATCGGCGCGAACGAAAACCAGACCAGCGCGCTCAATATCAGCGACATGCGGACCTCGGCCCTCGGGGTCAACGGTCTGGATGTGAATGACCGCGACCACGCCGAAGCAGCGATCACCACTATCGAAAGCGCGATCCAGCTGGTGTCGGACGAGCGCGCCAAGCTCGGCTCGGTGCAAAACCGGCTGGAGC
The DNA here is from genome assembly GCA_964533125.1 of uncultured Candidatus Sumerlaeota bacterium. Lineage (GTDB taxonomy): Bacteria > Bacillota > SLNR01 > SLNR01 > JBMNPB01 > CAZHIT01. The sequence continues at coordinate 286 of CAZHIT010000268.1, read as the reverse complement.
ACTCGATCAACAACCTCGGGACCTCTTCCGAGAACATGTCGGCGGCCGAATCCCGGATTCGCGATGTGGATATGGCCAAAGAGATGATGGAGTTCACCAAGCAAAACATCCTGGCCCAGGCAGCGCAGGCGATGCTCGCCCAGGCCAACCAGCAGCCGCAGGGAGTGCTCCAGCTGCTGCGGTAAATCAAGGGAGCTCAATCGCCAATGTCCGGCCAGACCGGCCGACAGGAAAGGGGCTGACTAAAAAGAGTAATAGTCAGCCCCTTCCTTATTAAGAAAAAAAT
>CAZHIT010000267.1:0-3370 GCA_964533125.1 uncultured Candidatus Sumerlaeota bacterium | reverse complement strand
CAGAGTGACGACCAGATTTTTCCCCGCCAGGGCGGCGAGATCCGCTGGCGCGCTCCCCGTCAGGGCGGCGGTCACCGGGTTCCCGCTCACCCGCCGCGCCGCCGTCGCCAGCTGCTGTACTTCGATGTTGTACTCGCCGGGCCGGGCGTCGGCCGAACCCAGCACGGTTACAGCGGTACTGGCATTGCCGGTTAAGGTATCGGTCACCCGGGTGGTAAAATTCTTGTAGCTGTTGGGCGACAGCATATTCTTGGCCGGCTGCAGCAAATTGAAATACTCGTCTTTGAACGAGCGCAATTGGTTGGTGATTTCCCGGTAAGCCTCCGTTTTCCACTGCGTCAGCTGCTTTTTCTGCAGGAGTTTATCCAGCGGAATCCGTTCGGCCTGCATCAGCTGCTGCACCATCGCCTCCGTGTCGAGACCCGAAGCCAGACCGCTGATCCGGTTGTAGTTCGTAGTACTGCCGATGGCGCTCACTGCGCTCCCCTGCCTTTCGCCCGGGTCAGACTTTCTCGTCCACCAAAATCCCCAGCATATCCCAGATATTGGCGACCAAATCGAGGATTTTCTCCGGGGGAATCTCCCGGATCACCTCGCCGCTTTCACTGTTCTTCACCTTCACCATAATCTGCCCGGTCCGCTCGTGGACCGAATACTCCAGCTGGGTTTGGGCGCCCTGAACCACCCGGTTGGCTTTTTCAATCGCCTCCAGGACAATCCGCTCCGACACGGGCAAAAACTCCCGGGCCAAGTCCGGCAGCCCATCGCCCACCGGCCGGAAACGTTCCGCCGGCAAGCCGTTTGACCGGTCGCTGGTTCTCCCGTCCGGGGCGTTTGATGAGGTTAGGAACTCCGTCCGCGGCCGGACCGCATCCGCCTTCACCCAATACCACCTGCTCTCATCCAGCTTGCGCAATTAAGGCCTGGCCCCATCCGGTTTTCCCGGTCCGAACCCACTTAACAGCCGGCGGAACTCATCTAAGCCCGCGCTGCTGGTTTGGGCCGCCGACTGATTAGCTTTTTGAATCTCCCGGAAAATCTCCTGCCGGTAGATCGTCACTTCTTTCGGCGCCCGAATCCCCAGGCGGACCTGGTCCCCCTGGATGTCAACGACGGTGATCTCGATGGCGTCACCAATCACGATACTCTCGTTTTTCTTCCTCGCCAGTACCAGCATGGCCTCACCCTCCCGACCGGGATACTCCTTATCTGGCTTGCGGCAGACGCAGCCGCTGGCTTAAATGGGCGGCCGCCGGCACCGGCCGGACGGGCTTCCCCGGAACGAGGGACCGGTTCATTTCGGCCAGCACCGGGTGCCGGATGGTGTAGTGCGGCAGGTTATTGATCACTTGCTTCCCCCGTCTGGTGCGGCGGTTGATGGCCACCGGCGCCAGTAAATTGGCCGTCATTTCGCTCATGCTGCCCCGGGCGGTGAGGATGGCGTACACTTCCGCCTCCTCCGGGCTCGCTAGATCAATCCCCCGGCAGTCGCCCTCGCCGATATCCAAATCGTAGTCGGCGCAAAAGGCCCAGGGCTCCAGCAGCAAAAAGGCCAAATCCCCCCGGTCCACCGCCTGCAGCCAGGCAAAGGGCGCCGCGGCGGCCGGACGGAGCACGACAAACCGCCGCACCCCTTCAAAGGCCGGCAGGCCGCTCCCAAAACCGATAATCTCTTCTTCCCCGATTTCGATGCGCCCAAAGCGCTCGGTCGTTATTTCCACAGCGTCCACCTCGCCCTGTCGTGTTCGGGACTGCGGCCTAGCGCAGGAAGTCCACCAGTGTGGGCTGGATTATCTTTGCCCCAACCATCAGCGTCGCCTGATACGCCGCTTGCTTTAAGCTCAGGCCGATGGTCAGAGCGGGGATATCGGCGTCCTCCGTCTGCGACAACAGCTTTTCCAGACTGATATTATTGTCGCCCAGGCGGTTTAAGTTTAACTCCAGGCGACCCATCTTCGCCCCGGTTTCCGCTCGCAGGGAGAGAATCTTTTCGGTGGCGGCGTTAACTAACGCCAGCACATTGCCGCTCAGTTCGGTTAAATTGCCGCTCTTCAGGTTTTCCTGCAGGGCGGTGAGGGCCCCAAAAACGCCGGAGCCGGTAAAGACTTCCTGCCCGGAAACATTGATCGGCAAAGCGGACCCCCAGCTGATTTCCAGCGGCACGGCCCCGGCGTCGCCGTGGTACACGGCCCCGGTTAGCTCGTCGGCGGTCAGGGGACGCACGGCAGTATTCTGCCCGGCGAAGATGAACCGGTCCCCGTAGGTGGAGTTACCCACCTGAATCAGATGGCTGATCATCTGCCCGGCCTGTTGGGCCAGGGCATTTAAGGAATCCGCGGGCAGGGTACCCCCGGCCCCGTAGATCGCCAGTTCCCGGGCTTCGTTCAGGATCTCAGTGATCTCGGATAGCGCTACCTCGGTTTGGTCGAGCCAGGCTATCCCTTCGTTTGAGTTCGCGAGGTACTCCTGGTTCTGAGCCAGCACCGCCCGCAGGCGCAGCGCCCGCGCCGCGCCCACCGGGTCGTCGGAGACGGCGTTGATCCGTTTGCCGGAGGCAATCTCGTTCTGGTACCGGGTAATCAGACTGCCGCTCCGGTTTAAGTTCTGGATAATATTGTTGGCCAGCATATTCCGGGTCACCCGCATCCGCTCACCCTCTTTCCCTGCTTACCGACCGGACGCCAAGTTACCGGCCGACCGTGCCCAGGCGGTTGATAATCGTATCCAGCATCTCGTCGATCGCGGTGACCATCCGGGCGGCGGCGTTGTAGGCGTTCTGGTACCGGATCATGTTCGCCATTTCCTCGTCGATATCGACGCCGCTGATGGCCGCCCGCTGGTTATCGATCAATATCAACAGCGACTCTTGGCTCTCCACCATCTGGCGCGCCTGCTCGCTCTCCATCCCCAGCTCCGTCACGCTGCGCCGCATCCAGTCGTTCACGACCAGCCGGTCCGCGTGCGTTTCCGGCAACGTTTCCCCGGCAGCATCCAGCCCCTGCATCCACCGGGCCAGAGTCAGGGCATTGGCCCCACCCCCAGCCGGGCCCCCGGCGGCGGCAATCCGCTTTGGGTCGGCCGTGATGAGCGCATTCACCCCGATGGTCGCCGCCGGCTCGGCGGCGGAAGCAAACACGAAAAAGTCAGTTTCGGGGTGGTTTTCTCCCGCAGTGTCGTACCCTTCCCCGTGCAGCCGGTTAAAAATAGCGGCAAACCGGGTGGCCAGTTCGTTTAACTGCCCCCGGTAATTCCCGGCAATCTCATCCCGCACTTCCTGATAACCCTTCAACTCACCGTCGCGGATCACCGAACCGAAGTCCGCCGTCGCCCCGTTGTCCGCCCACCGCACTTCCTGCCGTCCATCCGCCCC
>CAZHIT010000266.1:0-3373 GCA_964533125.1 uncultured Candidatus Sumerlaeota bacterium | reverse complement strand
TTTGTTGCCGGCGATCCCGGCCCAGGCCATCGTCAGATATTCAAAGATTCTCACGTCCGGATCACCTCCACCCCCACCGGCCCAGCCTGGAGTGGCTGCGCCACCGGGGTATCGCTGACTTTTTCGCCGTCGCGCAGACGCAGGATACGCTTGCAGTGGGCGGCCACCTGTTCGTCGTGGGTGACGAGCACAATGGTCATCCCCTGCCGGTTTAAGTCCTGAAACAGGGCCATAATCTCCCGGCCGGACCGGCTGTCGAGGTTCCCGGTCGGCTCATCCGCCAAGAGCAAGGCCGGAGCACCCACCAGGGCCCGCGCAATGGCCACCCGCTGCTGCTGGCCCCCGGACAACTCCAGCGGCCGGTGCCCAATGCGCTCCGCGAGACCCACCGCTTCTAAGGCGGCCCGGGCCTTTTCGCGCCGTTCGCGCCCGCCGATACCCCGGTAGACCAGGGGCAGCTCGGTGTTTTGCTGAGCGGTGAGGCGCGCCAGCAGATTGAAATTTTGAAAGACAAAGCCAATCCGCTGGTTGCGGACAAAGGCGAGCGCGTTGTCCGAGAGGTCGCTGACCTCCTCCCCGGCCAGGCGGTACTGCCCGGTGGTGGGGTGGTCGAGGCAGCCGATAATGTTCATCAGGGTGGATTTGCCCGAACCGGAGGGACCCATAATCGCCACGAAGTCACCCTCGGGCACGGTCAGGTCCACTGGCTGGAGGGCGTGGACGGCGAGGCTGCCCATCCGGTAGGTTTTGCTGATCCCCGCTAGCTCCAGCATGGCTAATTCCTCCTGTTGGTCCCGGTCTGGACACGGACCCCGCCGGTGCCGCCGCCGGGACGCACGCCCATCATGCCGCCGCCCCCGAACATGCCCCCGGTGGTGCTGCTGCTGGCGGGCAAGAGTACGGTGTCGCCCTCGGCGAGGCCGGACACGACTTCGACGAACTCGGTGGTCGCAAGACCGGTCTCGACCGGCAGGAACTCGATACCCGCCTCACCTTCGACGCGGACTAAACTCCGGCCGCCTTCGGTGATCAGGGCCTCGGCCGGCAGGAGGAGTACATTTTCCTTGCTGGCCAGCACGACCGAGACCTGGGCGGTCATGCCCGGCCGGATTTCCTTAGGCTCGCGGATGCGGACAACCACATCGTAGGTGGTCACCCCGGACTGCACGGTGCCTTCGCTGCTGATGGTGACGACTTCGCCGGTGAAGTTTTGGCCGGGGATGGCGTCTATGGTAACCCGCACTTCCTGCCCGAGGGCGATTTTGCGGATTTCCAGTTCGTCCACGCTGACCCGGACGTTTAAGTTCGCCGTATCCAGGAGGGTGACCGCCTGGCCGTTGTTGTTGATGCGGTCGCCGGGCTGCACCGGCTTGCCGGCGACGGTGCCGGCCATGGGGGCGGTGATCATTAAGTTCGCCTGCTGCTGCAGGAGGTTTTCGAGGTTCGATTCGGCCTGGTCGACGCGGATTTCGAGGTCCGAAACATCCGGGTCGCGCAGACGCTCCAGGCTGTCGCGGGCGATGTCGATCTCGTTTTCGGCCTGATCGAGGCGCGCCGCGAGGCTGTCGTTTTCCAGCACGGCCAGGATGTCGCCCTTGCGGACGGTGTCGCCGGCCACCGCGGATACGCTCTGGACGTCGCCGCTGACCTTGGCCGTGAGGTTCGCGACGGCGGCGGCTTCCAGGCGGGTGCCGGTGGATTTGACCGCGTCGCCGGGCCCAAAGTCGTTGGCGGTGAAGTAGGCGGCCATGCCCGGGCGCAGGGTGTAGGGAGTGGCCCCGGCCTGGATGGCGCCGACCTCCACCCGGACGGCGAAATAGGCGTAGTCGGTTTGGTCGATCGATTCGCCTTCTTTGCTGATGGAAAGGATGGTCCCGTCGTATTCGGTCTGGTTTACCCCGGCGCGCACGGTCACCTTACCGCCAACCTTGATTTTCGACAGCGCACTTTCGCGGACGTAAGCTTCGAGGTAGAGCGGGCTGTCGTCGATGAGGGTGGCGATGGCATTGCCGGCGTTGATCTCGTCGCCGGCTTCGATCTCTACGGCCGAGATCCGGCCGTCAATCGTGGCGCGGATGGTGAGATTATCGACATTTTCCTGCGCTTCGCGGGCTGCCAGCTCCGCCTGGCGCAGCTTCAGTTCGGCGCTCTTGACTTCACTCGCGGTATCCAGCGCGTCGGCGAGGCTGTCTTCGGCCGCCTCCAGGCTAAGGCGCGCCTGCTTGATCTCTTCCTGCAGGTCGTCGTTGTACAGGCGGACAAGGCTTTGCCCGGCGGTGACGAAGGTGCCGTCGTCGACATAGACCTCGGCTACCGTGCCGTCGGTCTGGGCGTCGATGCTGAGCGTGGTATTGGCCTCCACCGTGCCGGTTTCGCTGATTTGATCCACAATGCTGCCCCGGCTTACCTGCAACTTCACCCCGGCCGCGACGTCTTCAGCGGCGGCCGCCGGTGAGCGGGACTGCCGGGATATGGCGTAGCCGCCCGCCCCCAGGGCCAGGACCAGAATCCCGACGATAATATAGGATGTTTTGCTCTTCTTCACAACCAGCCCTCCATCTCTTTCGTCCGGTGCTTGCATCGAACCTTAGTATAGCAAATAGCGGTTAAACTATTGTGAATTCCAGATAAAGTTTTCTTTATCAGGGCGGTTGGTTCCTGCGATGGGCGCCGGCCGGCGGGCAGGGAATTGTTGGGATGCGGGGGGACGGGGAAATCCCGGGGTTGGGTGACGACGGGGGCGGGCCGGCCGGAGACCGGCCCCTACAACCGGGGCGGAGACGGGGTAACGGGTGCAAACCAGGCCCATCTTCCCCGTCGTCCACGGCGTTTTTCGTAACGTAGGGGAGGGACGCCGCGCCCTCCCGCCCCGTCGTCTCTTCTTCGTCGATCCTTTTTCGGTTGTAGGGGAGGGTCTCCGCGCCCTCCCGCCCCGTCGTTACCCTACTCCCCGCAGCATGACCTTTCGTGAATCGCCCATACGGACGTATGGACGGGTACGCGACCGAGGCGGGCCGGCGCGGCGTCCGGCCCCTACGTCCCGGTTGAACGCGGGCGCGACGGGGACGGGCCGGCCAGAGACCGGCCCCTACAACCGAGAAGAACGAAGGAAACGACGGGGTGCGGCAGAGTGGGCCGGCACGCGTGCCAAGGGATGGTCCTGTCCCACCGTCGTTCCTTACCCGTCGTTCCTTACCCCGTCGTTCCTTACCCCGTCGTTCCTTACCCCGGTACCCGCCCTTTTCCCCGGTTGTAGGGGAGGGACGCCTGTATAGGGGGACATGGTTTACACTTTGTCCGAGAACATGGTTTACATATTTATGTCAACTAACCTTAGTATCACCTTCAGGTACTCGGGGGTCATCCTTCATTA
>CAZHIT010000265.1:0-3428 GCA_964533125.1 uncultured Candidatus Sumerlaeota bacterium | reverse complement strand
TCCGGACTCAGCGGCGGCAGGTACGCCTGGCGCAGCTTGTACTTGCTCTGGCTCGCCGGGTCCTCCGTCGGTCGCACCAGCCCCATCCCCAGCTCCGTCTCCAGCGTCGAAAGGTCCCGGTACACCGTCCGCTCCGTCACCCCCAGCTTCGCCGCCATCGCCCCCATCGTTAGGCCCCCCGACGGCGAGTTCAGCCGCAGCAGCTCTGCCAGCTTCGCCAGCCGCGCCGACTTGCTGATATCCCGCCCCGCCGCCCGGTCCGATTCGCGGTTGTACTCCGCCACCCGCTCCGCCGTCAGCGCCTGCCCGTCCCACCGGACCAGGGTAACATCCAGCATCTCGCGCCCCGCCTCCAGGTAACGAAACAGCGACTTCTCACTAAGGCGGAGAGACTGGCACAGGTCCCGCACCTCGATGCCCGGCGCACCCCGCACCGCCGCGGCGATCGCCTCGTACCGGGCGATTTCCTCGTTTAAGCGGCTCACAACCTCACCCTCTTTTCTCTGTGTTACGCCTATTTCAGCCCGTTTCCGCTCTCGGCGCCGCCAGCCGGGCATATTGTTCAAGGTTATCCCTTTGCTTCAGAATCCGGCGCTGTCTGTCAGCCTGAGCGCAGCCGAAGGATCTCGCTGCCTTAAACAAGTCATCCTGAGCGTAGCCGAAGGACCCCGTCGTCATAAGCACCCAAGCCACGCCAGGCACCATGTCGCCTCCGTCGCTCCTGCCATAAGCGCCCAGGCCACGCCAGCCACCCATGTCGCCTCCGTCGCTCCTGCCATAATTTCCCTCTCCCGATGAGGGATACAGGGTGAGGGTTTATCGTCCCCCGTCCGCCCTTGGGCCGGCCCGCCCGCCGTGTTTGTCAGGGGAACCGTTCTCCCGACACCCCACTCCCCACTATGAAGAAAAACAGGAACGAATCACGCCAGGTGCCAAAGGGAGGCTGAACAACAGGACTTCACTTTGCCACAGGACCATCCATACCCAAGCCCCGTTACCCCGTCCCTGAACTCATCCCCGTAACCCGACCGCACTTCGTTCCCGTATCCCGTTCCCGTCTCTCAGACCCGCTCCCCGGACCCGCTCCCCGGACCCGCTCCCCGGACCCGCTCCCCGGTCCCGCGGCGGGGCAACCCAACCCCGCCCCGCCGCCGTCACCGAAGGAGCCACAGCCTTACCGCTTCCGGCGGGACCGGTAAATCTGATGCATCATCATCTTCCGCGCCATCGGGGACATTCCGCTCTCCGCTATATCGGCAATATTCGCCTCAATCTTCCTTATTTCCTCCAATATCTCCGCATTATGGTTATATTGGTAGGCTCTTTCCAGACGCTCTTTCTGCTGCAGGAGGATCTCAACCGCATCGTCGAGATTGCCGATGTCCGCCGCGCGGACGGACTCTTCCTTAGACTGCGCCGCCCGGAAGATCTCGACCTCCTCCAGCACCCGCAGGTCGATATTGGCCACCCGGTACTCCGCCGCCTCGCTCACCTCGGCCCCAATCTCGGCCGCATAATCCACCGCCGCCAGGCCATCCGCCACCGCATCGTAGTGCAGGCTCACCCGCGCCAGGCCCATCCGCCCCAGCCCCTCCGGCCGCACCGAGAGCTCAAACAGCAGCGTCTTCACATCCCCGCTGTACAGGTCCGGGAGCTGCAGCGCGACCTCTGCCCCGGCCGGCAGCACGTACCCCAGAACCGACCTCACCCGCGCCCGCCCCAGGGCCCGCAGCCGCAGTTCCACATTCTGCGCCCCCACCGTCAGTAACCCCTGCAGCTCCTGGCGGAAGATCTCCGGCAACCCATCCGGACTCGCGATGAAATAGAAGTTTCCTTTGCCTTTGTCCGCCATGTCGATCAGCAAATCCTCCTGGAAATCCGCCCCCACCCCTAGGGTCGAGAGTGAAATCCCGCTCGCCTGGATCGCCGCTGCCTGCGCCGCGAGCTGCCCGGGGTCGGTCACCCCCACATTCGCCAGGCCATCCGTCAGCATTACTACCCGGTTTATCTGATCGTCTCGCTGGTGCTGCCGCACGAACCCGACTCCCTTCAGCAGCCCCCCGCTTAAGTTGGTGGAGCCACCGGGATTCACCCGCCGCACCCGGTCGATCATTTCTTCTTTCCGGTCCGCACTCGCCGGCGGAAACAGCACCGTCACCTCATCGTCAAACGCCACCGCCGACACCCGATCCGCCGGGCTTAAGTGCTCCAGGGCAAACTGCATCGCCGCCTTGGTATACGCGATCTTTTGGCCGCTCATCGAGCCCGAGCGGTCCAGGACGAAACCCAGGTTTAAGGGCAGGCGGTCCGTCTCCAGCGCCGGCTGCCGCAGGCGCACCATCAGGTAAATCGTCTGCTCTACCCCCGGTGAGAGCGCCCGATGACTGAGGACTATCTCCACTCCCATTTTTCCCGCCAAATGAATACACCTCCCGTATTTGCTATCTACAGCATACCGGAGGTACCTGACAGGTATCGGTCAGGGCGGAAAAAAGTCGGAGCGAAGGCAAAAATGCCTGGGGCCTCCATACCGCCGGCAGCCCTGCCCCTCTCCTTTTTTCATCTTTGGAGCCTCTCTGGCCGCTATCCGGCAACTCCGCTCAGCTCCGACCGCACCCCCCCGTACTTCATTTCTTCAAGACCTTAGGGGCTGGTCTCCGTGCCAGGCTGAACCCCGTAATATCCCTGTCCCGTCATCCCCAACAGACTGCAGGACCCGGCGTCCGGGCCGGCTCGCCTCCTTCGCCGATCTTCACCGTTATTCCCAGAAGGCCGTAGGGGCTGGTCACCGCGCCGGCCCGCCCGGTGGTACCCCGTTCCCAGTCCCTTCCCCGGTTGTAGGGGCCGGTCGCCGCGCCGGCCCGCCCGGTGGTACCCCTCCCCCGTTACCCCATAGCCGACAGGCAAAACAAGGCACTAGGACGAGATTGCCGCGTCGGCGCTAAATCATGCCTCCTCGCAATGACGTGAGGGAGGGAAGCCATGCCGGTTAGCATTGACGTGGAACGGGGGCGGCCGCCGTTCCCGGCGTCGCCCCCTCCTGCCTTCGTATCCCATATCTTCGCCCATTCCTAACCCACCGACACCATCCAACATTGCCGTTGCCGCCGCACCTACCACAGATCGCTTATTTCATCCTCAACCAACTTGTAGAGTATTGGGTAGTATGATCGGAAAACTGTCAGCGAGGCACGAACAATATTTGGTCTCTTCTGCTTCAGGTCCGCTATCTCCACACTCACATAACGCTTCCGCTGCCGATAATCCAGACTGTCGTCGATGTAGTAACCGACAATCTTCTTGATTGTAGCGGAAACCCGCTTGTCAGTCTGCAGCTTAACCCACTGTTCCAAAACCTCACTGCGCTCCCGCGCCTGTATTTCGTACGACTCATACTCCTCTTCCCAGATGCGGTGCAGCCCCGGGTA
>CAZHIT010000264.1:1790-3449 GCA_964533125.1 uncultured Candidatus Sumerlaeota bacterium | reverse complement strand
ATCCGCGAAGCCATGGCGGACGCTCTGGAGCGCAGCCTGCCCCTGGAAGCCCCAGCCATCATCCGCCCCTGGCTGCAGGATTTTAACGCCACCTGGGTGGAAGGCCATATCCGCTACGGGGCAAAGGAGATCAAAGAGCAAGTACGGGCGCTGACGGAGGCCGGAATTGAAGAGTTTTTGCTGTGGAACCCGAACAACAAATACACCGTGGCGGCCTGGGAGTAGGCGGGGCGGGCCGGCGGGTTCAGCCTCGGTACTCCAGGTGGGCTTAGCAACGGTGGCGGCTTACGGTTTAAAAGGGCAGCGTTTGGAAAACGTCATTGCGAGGAGCCTGCGACGAAGCAATCTGGCCTCCCGGTGCCAGTCGACGATGGTCTGAAGGGTTATGGTTATAGGTAAGGGTAAGGTTAACGTCATTGCGAGGAGCGCAGCGACGCGGCAATCTTAACCCCGCATCTTCGTTCTCCCGTGCCTATAATAAGGAACATAGCCACAGCCGGAGGATTAAACCTCCGGCTGTCGCATTTCTCCGTTGGATGCGGCTTCAGAATGCGATAAGCGATTGATTACTCAGGCGATGAGGTTCTGGTCTATGGATCAGTATTTGTTCCGCCCGAATAAGGTTAAATTCCCAGCATCTCAAAGGCCGCGCGCAGCTCCTTTTCGCGAATAGAGTCTATTGGCATCAGCGGCGAGCGGGTCTTGGGCGAATTGATAATCCCCATCCAGTACAGGCAGAGCTTATAGCACTGGGGGTACTCGTTCGGCGTGCAGAACGCGATGTTGTTCATCACCGCCATCCGGTGGTGGTAAACCCGCCGCGCCTCGTCCATGGCGGCGGCATCGCCTTCGGCCAGGGCACGCTTGACCGCGAGGAACATGGCCGAGTTCTCGGCCGGCAGGACGTTGCTCGCGGCGGTGGTCATCCCTTCGGCGCCGTAGCAGAGCATCATGAAGTTCATCCCGTCGTGGCCGGCAAAGGGCGTCAGTTTATCGCCGAGGGCGTCCTTGATTTGCTTTACCTTCTGCGGCCAGGGTACGAAGGTTTTGGAGTATTGCACCGCCGGGACCTCGGCGGCCAGCTTGCGCAGCATATCCACGGAAAGCTCGATGCCGGCGCCGCCGTCGTAGACCATCAGGGGGATTTTTACCGCCTCGCCAATCGTCTGGAAATAGTCGAAAACCCCGTCGGCCCGGTTGGAGAAATAGTAGGGCGGGGCGGAGAATATGTAATCCACACCCACCGACTCGGCGTAGGCGCCCAGCTCGGCGGCGACGTCGGCGCCGGAGTAGCCGACCCCAAAGCCGACGGGTACCCGGCCGGCGGTGTGCTCGGTCACAATTTTCATGAGGTGCTTCTTTTCTTCCGCCGTCAGGGTAAAGAACTCGCCGGTGCTCCCCAGGCCCAGGATGCCGTGCACGCCTTTCCCGATGACGAAGTCCACCAGGGACCGGGTGCCGGCCTCGTCGATTTCCCCCTTGGCCGTCATCGGGGTGAGGAGCAGAACATGGTTGCCGTACAGTTTGGCCATCTTTATACCATCCCTTCGCGCCGGAGCGCTTGCGCCGGCTGTGTATTGCACATGGACATTTGTCCACTCTGGATATAATAGCACGGATGCCGGATTTCGGCAAGAGGGTGGCGCCGGTTTGCCTTAT
>CAZHIT010000264.1:0-1780 GCA_964533125.1 uncultured Candidatus Sumerlaeota bacterium | reverse complement strand
GAATTTCCTGGGTGAGGGGGAAAGGAATAAAATAGTGGGTTGGTGCGGCCACTTTAGGACTGAGAATGTTTACGGATTACATGGACAGAGTACGGATTACGTCGTTGCGAGGTGCGAAGCGACGCGGCAATCCAAATTCCCGCCGCTTCGTCCTTCCGTGCCAATAGCCTGAAATTGTAAGGAGGAAGACAGATGAGTAAGAAGCAGCTTTACGGCGGTTTGCTCCTGGCCGGAGTAATTCTGCTGGTGGCCTGGGGAGTGCTCTCCCAGCCGGGCGGCATGGGCGAACCTTACACCGGCCGGGGGAGCGATGTCGGCATCATTTATATTGAAGGGATGATTCTGGGCGGCCGGAGCGGCGGCAGTCTGCTGGGGGGCAGCGTCGTCGGATCGGACGACATCATCGCCCTCATCCAGGCCGCGCGGGAAGACCCGTCCATCCAGGCGGTGGTGCTGCGCATCAACAGCCCGGGCGGCAGTTCGGCCGCGGCCGAGGAGATTGGGGTGGAGCTGCGGCGACTGCGGGACTCCGGCAAGACGGTGGTGGACTCCCTGGGCGATACTGCGGCTTCCGGCGGGTACTGGGTGGCGGCCCTGGCTGACCGGATCGTAGCTAACGCGGCTACCACCACCGGCAGCATCGGGGTCATCGTCGAAGTGAGCAATTACGCCGAGCTGTACCAAAAGCTGGGGGTAGAGTTCAGCGTCATCAAGAGCGGCGCCATGAAGGATATGGGCTCGGCGGCGCGGGACTTAACCGAAGCTGAGCGCAGCGTCCTCCAGGCGATGGTCGACGACATTTACGAGCAGTTTGTGGCCGTGGTGGCCGCGGGGCGGCAAATGGCACCGGAAGCGGTGCGCGAACTCGCCGACGGGCGGATTTTCAGCGGGCGGCAGGCGCTCTCTCTGGGTCTGGTAGATGAAATCGGGAATTTCAATGACGCCATCCGGGTGGCGGCGGAGTATGCCGGCCTGGGTGACAGCTACGGGGTCACCGAACTGGGCACGGTGTCCCCCTGGGAGCGGCTGCTGGGCAGTGTCACCAGTCTTGCGGCCGGCCAGGAACGCCCCCTGCTGGACCGGTTTTTGCTGCTGCCGGACCTTGGCGGCAGCGGGTATATGAAATAGATAAGGAGGCAGTGATTATGGCCGAAGAGTATCGCCCGGAGAGCGACCTTCAGGCGGAAGAAACGCAAGAGCTGGCAGCGGTTTCAGACCTGCCTGCTGCGGACTTTGTGCCGCCGGTTAGCCCCGCCCCGCCGGAGCGGAAAGAAAACTTCCTGGAGCTGCTTTACGGCGTTATCTTTACCCCCGTGCCGACCCTGCGCCGCATTGCCCCGCAGCGGCCGATCGGGCAGGCGGTGGCGGTGTTTTTACTCACCCAGGCGCTGATGGTCGTCGGCTCGGTTTTTACCATCACCCCGGGCCTGCCGGCGGAGGTCGCGGCGGTAATGCCGCTGTTTATGCTGGTGCTTGGCCTGGGCGGCGGTCTGCTCAGCTGGTTTGGCGCCGCCGCCGTTTATCACCTGGTGGCTGAGCTGCTGGGCGGCCGGGGGCGCGCTTACGATTTGCTCGCCGCCACCGGGTTTAGCTATCTGCCCGGCATCTTTCTCGCCCCCGCCGCCCTGCTCGCCCGCGGACAGCTCGTTTGGGTCTACAACCTGTTGGCCATCGCGATCCTGATCTGGATGATCGTCCTCATGGTCGTCGCCATCCGCGAGGTGCACAGTCTCTCCACCGGGCGGGCGGTGTTGGTCCTCGTGCTGCCTATGGTGGCGTG
>CAZHIT010000263.1:0-3489 GCA_964533125.1 uncultured Candidatus Sumerlaeota bacterium | reverse complement strand
CTAACTCCCCCAGCTGCGCCGTTTCGGTAGAGCAGCCGAGGAGATAAATCAACCCCATACATAGGCAAAACGTACCTTCGTCCATGGCCTGCACCACCAGTCGTTTCATCCCAGCCATTTCCTCCGGCGTGGCCGGACGCGCCTCGTGTCCCACCACGCCCATACGGACGGTGCCCTGACCAGTCAGGGGGGCCACATTCACAGCGATCCCCTGTTCCTCCAGGCGCTGCCGGTACTCCGCCAGGCTCGACCAGGTAATGGGCACCCCGAACTTCTCGTTGCTCTTCGCCACCACTTCCACCGCCGGGCCCACCAGGGGTGCCGCCGACGAACCGCACTGGCCGATGACCTCCGTCGTTACCCCCTGCCGGATTTTGCTCTCCGCCCGCGGGTTAGCCAGCAGGGTCGGGTCGGAATGGGAATGGATGTCGATGAATCCCGGGGCCACGCACAGCCCGGCGGCATCGATCGCTTCGCCGGCTTCCGCCCCGCTCAAATCCCCGATTGCCCCAATCTTCCCGTCCACCACGCCCACATCCGCCCGATAAGCCGCGCCGCCGCTGCCGTCGTAAACCAGGCCGTTCCGGATGATCACCTCGTACACCTCGCCGCCACTCCTTCCATAAATTGCTTTCCTGGTATATTCCATGCGCCGACGGGTTATCCCTTTCGCCATAGGACGCTTTCGCACCGCAATCTTAACCAACCGGCAGCAATAGCCCAAAACCGCTTAGCGCCGTACATACAAAGCCTGCCGCCGGGAATCCCGGCGGCAGGCAGCTAAACGATCGTATTGCCCTAGATGAACAGGTTGACATTCGCTTGGTCGGCGGCGCCCAGGTAGGTGCCGACCCCGCCCAGTTCCACCCCGTCGATCAGTTCTTCGGCGGTAATGCCCATCACATCCATCGACATGGTGCAGGCGATTACCCGCACCCCGTTGTGCATGGCGGCAGCAATCATCTCTTCAAGGGAAGATACGCGCTTATCCCGCATCACCTTGCGGATCAGGTGCTTGCCAAAGCCGAACATGCTCATTTTGGACAGTTCCAGTTTCCGGCTGCCCCGGGGCATCATCAGGCCGAACATTGTATCCATAAACGGCTTGCGCACCGGCGCCCCCGCCGGTTTCCGCAGGAGGTTTAAGCCCCAGAAGGTGAAGAACATGGTCACCTGGTCGCCCATGGCGGCGGCGCCGTTCGCGATTACGAAGGAAGCAATCGCTTTATCCAGGTCGCCGCTGAAGAAGATGATTGTCTTCCCGCTCGCCGCCGGCTGAACCGCCGTCGCCGCCGCAGGTACGGCCGGGGCCGCTGATCGACCTTTCCGGAGGACGGCGATGTGCTCCCGTCCCCGCTTTTCCTTGCTCACCAGTTCGTTCCCGGTCTTGCGGCACCAGGATTCGATATCCGCCGTAAACCCGGGATCGGTGGCGCGGACCTCGAGCGTGGTCCCGGCCGGTGCCGACGCCATCGCCGCCGCCACGGTCATAATCGGACCGGGGCACTGCATCCCGCTGCAGTCGATATGGGTGACCGGAAGGGCGCTGCCGCTGCCTGTATCTTTCACTTCGCTGACCTCCTTCGCTTCCGGTACGGAAACCGCCTGGAGCCGGTAATGCAGGGCTTTGTAGGCCGTATACCCGCCGCTTAAGCACCGGGCATTAAACCCGTGCTGGAGCAAAATACGGGCCGCGATATACGACCGGAGGCCGACGGCGCAGTAAACGATAATTGGTTTGGTTTTATCCAGACTATCCAGATTCGCCCGCAGGCGCCCCAAGGGAATGTTCACGGAGCCTTCGATACTGCCGGCGTCGCGCTCATCCGGCTCGCTCACATCCAGGATTACTGTATCACCTTGCTCCATAATCGCCGGCAGCTCCCGGATCAGCACGAAGTCCGCCAGACCCCGCAGCATATTCTCGGCCACAAAGCCCACCATGTTCACCGGGTCCTTGGCAGAAGAATAGGGCGGGGCGTAGGCCAGTTCGAGCTGGGTCAGGTCGGACACGGTGCCGCCAAACCGGATGCTGGTCGCCAGCACATCGATCCGCTTATCCACCCCGTCCTGCCCCACGATCTGGGCGCCCAAGATCCGTCCCTCCCGGTCGAAGACCAGTTTCATCAGCATCGGGGTCGCCCCCGGGTAATAGCCGGAATGCGATTTTTCGCTCACCGTGGCCACCAGGTAATCCTGCCGGTATACCTTGCCGGCAGCGTTCAGTTGTTTTTCGTTGAGACCGGTGGTCGCCACGGTCAGGTCGAATATCTTGGCCACCGAAGTACCCTGGGAGCCGGCGTAGGGCATCGCCCGGCCGGTAATATTGTCGGCGCAGAGACGCCCCTGTTTGTTGGCCGGACCGGCCAGGGGAAGCATCGTTTTGCCGCCGCCAACCAGATCCTGGACCTCGATGACGTCGCCGACGGCGTAGATATTCGGGTCAGAAGTCCGCAGGAACTCATCGACCACCACGCCCTGCCGCTGGTTGAGCGTAAGCCCCGCCTCCCGCGCCAGTTGGCTGTTGGGGTGCACCCCGATGGCCAGGATGACCAGATCGCTCCCGACGGTTCTTCCGCTCTCCAAGGTAATCGTGGTTTTCCCCTCGCCATGCTCCAGCGCCTTCACCCCGTCCGCCAGAATCAGGCTAACCCCGCTGTCGGCCAGATGGCGGTGAACCATCTGCGCCATATCGAAATCCAGTGGTGCCATGACCTGTTCGAGCCGCTCGACGATGGTCACCTGCAGACCCAGATGGTGTAAGTTTTCCGCCGTCTCCAGGCCGATGAACCCGCCGCCGATGACCGCCACCGTCTTCGGATGCCGCCCGGCGATGTACTGCTTAATCTGATCCATATCCGGGATATTCCACAGGGTGAACACATTGGGCGCGCCGATACCCGGGATGGGTGGCTTGATGGGCGAAGAGCCGGTGGCCAAAACCAGAACGTCATAAGGCAGCCGGTACCCCTCACCGCTGGCTAGATCCTTAACCTCCACCTCGCGGTTCTCCCGGTCGATGCCCACGGCCTCGCTCCGGATGCGGACGTCGATATTAAACCGCTCCCGCAAGGAGGCCGGGGTGTGCAGCAGGAGCGAGCTGCGCTTCGGGATTACTTCCCCGATGTGGTAAGGCAGGCCGCAGTTGGCAAAGGAAACGTACTCCCCCCGCTCCAGCACGGTAATCTCCGCCGACTCATCCAGGCGGCGCAGGCGGGCGGCGGCCGAAGCGCCGGCGGCTACTCCTCCCACGATGACGATCTTTTTTCCCACAGGCCAACACCTCTCTTCTTTCTCTATTGCTGCAATAACAGACGCATGATTTCCCGCACCGCATCACTGACGATCCGGTACTCGATGACCACGCCTTCCCGCCGGCCTTCGATGATTCCGGCCGCCCGCAGCTTGCTCAGGTGCTGGGAGATGGTCGGTTGCGGGGCGCTGACGCAGGACTGGAGGTTAGACACGTTGCAAGCGGTATCCTGCATC
>CAZHIT010000262.1:1831-3539 GCA_964533125.1 uncultured Candidatus Sumerlaeota bacterium | reverse complement strand
GGTATAGGCGGGCAGGTTGTAACCTTTCTTGGCGGACATGCTGATGAGCAGGTCGGTGGAGGTATACAGGTTATGGGGCATCTTGCGGTCCTTGCTGCGGAAAAAGGCGGCGCCGGCGTTGTAGATCTCATCCAGATCCTTCAGCTTCAGCTCGGCGGTCAGGTTCAGGCCGTCGGTGCTGCCCCCGGCGTGGGCAAAGGGGGCGTTGTAGGCCTTGACGATTTGGGCAAAATAGGTGCGGACGCTGCGGATGGGGCCGATCTTTTCTACCGGCCGGGAAGCAAACAGGGCCAAGAACCGGGTGATTCCGGCCTCGCAGTCCATCTCGAAGACCAGGTCCGCCGACCCGAGACCGCTCTGGGGGCGGGCAGAGGGGTGGTTTTCGATGGAGGCGATCAGCAGTCCCGGTAGGGCCGGCGGCGGCGGTTCCACCGGTTCGACCACCGGCGGTTCTTCCACCGGGGGTTCTTCCACCGGCGGGACGACGGCCGGGGCGGCGCAGCCAGCGAGGCAAACGGTGAGAATAAGCAGAAGCAGGAGCCAGGAGCGGGTGCGGTAAAGCATCGGGGCCGGGCCTCCTTCCATACGTGAATAAGTTCATCATACCAAACCCGGGCTTAAGTGTCAATTTAAGGAAAGGTTTAGCCAGGCGGGGGTATAAGTTTTGCCGCGGCGGTGATGCTGTGGGCGTGGAAGGACGAAGCAACGGGGATCAGATGCTGCGTCGGCCTGCCGGTCTCCCCGCAATGGTCCAAACTCTGGCCTGTAAACCGTTTAATACGGCTTGACAACGCAGCGCACGCTGGGGTAAGATAGAGCATAAGTACATAAGCTGACGATGAACGGAAGAGTAGCGGTCTGTCCTGTCCGCAAGCGAGCCGGGGGCGGTGCAAGCCCGGCGGCAGGGGCCGGCGAAAGGGGTCCGGGAGTTAAGTTTTTAAGAGCGGGCCGCCAGGCCAATAAGGGTGGAACCACGGAATTAACCTTTCGTCCCTTAACTGTAGGGATGAAGGGTTTTTTTATTGCCAACAAGAGGAGGAGAGCAGCATGACCGTAAAAACGATGGACAAAATCGTGAACCTGGCCAAGGCCCGGGGCTTTGTCTTCCCCGGCTCGGAGATCTACGGCGGACTAGCCAACACCTGGGACTACGGACCATTAGGAGTGGAGTTCAAGAACAATGTCAAGCGGGCCTGGTGGAAGAAGTTTATCCAGGAATCGCCGTACAACGTCGGCCTGGACGCGGCCATCCTGATGAATCCGGAGGTGTGGGTAGCCTCCGGGCATGTGGGGGGCTTTGCCGACCCGTTGATGGACTGCCGCGACTGCAAAACCCGCCACCGGGCGGACAAGCTGATTGAGGACTTCATGCAGGCCGCCGGGGAAGAGGGCTTCACCGTGGGGGGCTGGAAGAACGAGCGGATGCTCGAGTTTATCGCCGAGCACAAAATCCCCTGCCCCAAATGCGGCGGCGGCAATTTTACCGACATCCGCCAGTTCAACCTGATGTTTAAGACCTACCAGGGGGTAACAACGGACAGCAAGGCCGAGATCTACCTCCGTCCGGAAACGGCGCAGGGTATCTTCGTGAATTTCAAAAACGTCCTCCGTTCGGCCCGCAAGAAGATTCCCTTCGGCATCGGCCAGATCGGCAAGTCCTTCCGCAACGAGATCACCCCGGGGAACTTTACCTTCCGGACCCGGGAGT
>CAZHIT010000262.1:0-1821 GCA_964533125.1 uncultured Candidatus Sumerlaeota bacterium | reverse complement strand
GGCGAGGATCTGGCCTGGTTTACTTATTGGAAGGATTTCAGCAAGAACTGGCTGCTTAGTCTGGGGATGACCGAAGCGAACATTCACCTGCGCAACCACAGCCCGGAAGAACTCTCGCACTACAGCAACGCCACCACCGACATCGAGTACCTCTTCCCCTTCGGCTGGGGCGAGCTTTGGGGCATCGCCGACCGGACCGATTTTGACCTAAAGTCCCACAGCCGCCACTCCGGGGAGGAACTGGACTACCTCGACCCGGTGACGAACCAGAAATACATTCCCTACTGCATCGAGCCCTCGGTGGGCGTGGACCGGGTGGCCCTGGCCTTCCTCATCGACGCCTACGACGAGCAGGAACTAGACGGCGGCGATACCCGGGTGGTCTTGCACCTGCACCCGGCGCTCGCCCCGTATAAGGTGGCGGTGCTGCCGCTCGCCAAAAAGCTCGGCGAACCGGCGGACGCGCTTTACCAGAAGCTTCGGCAGAAGTACTCCTGCGACTACGACGAGACCGCGAGCATCGGCCGCCGCTATCGGCGTCAGGACGAAATCGGAACCCCGCTGTGCGTGACCTTCGACTTCGAGTCGCTCAATGACGGCATGGTGACGGTGCGCGACCGCGACAGTATGACCCAGGAAAGAATCAAGATGGATGAGCTTGAGGCCTATATCGACGCCCGCCTGCAGTTCTAGCCCAAAGCGGTCAAAAAAATTGCGTATTTCTTGCTAAGGCCGCTAAATTATGCTATACTATCCAATGGTGTTTTGCACCAAAGTACACACGCTCCCGGATTTCGGCAACGGTGCCCGGTCGAAATCGACCAGGTTCTGCCGGGAAAGGAAGGGGGCGGCGGACGAAAACCGGCAAGGGGGGAGGTGAAATCATGCCAATCATTTCGATGAAACAGCTGCTGGAGGCCGGCGTGCATTTCGGGCATCAGACCCGGCGCTGGAATCCGAAGATGAAACCCTATATCTTTACCGAGCGCAACGGGATTTACATCATCGACCTGCAGAAGACGGTACGGAAGATCGACGAGGCCTACCGGTTTGTGCGGGAACTGGTGGAATCCGGTGAGTATATTCTGATGGTGGGGACGAAAAAACAGGCGCAGGAAGCGGTGCGGGAAGAAGCGGCCCGGTGCAATATGTTCTTTGTGAACCAGCGCTGGCTCGGCGGCACCCTGACCAACTTCTCGACGATCCGCAAGCGGATCGACCGGCTGCACGCCCTGGAGAAGATGGAAGCCGAAGGCACCTTTGAAGTCCTGCCGAAGAAAGAAGTCACTCAGCTCAAAGGTGAAAAAGAGAAACTGGAGCGGTTCCTGGGCGGGATTAAGGATATGAAGGGTCTGCCGGGGGCAATCTTCATTATCGACCCGCGCAAGGAGCGGATTGCCGTGGCCGAAGCGCGGCGTCTGGGGATTCCGATCGTGGCCATCGTGGACACGAACTGCGACCCGGAAGAAATCGACTACATCATTCCCGGTAACGACGATGCCATCCGGGCGGTGCGCCTGATCACGAGCAAGATGGCGGACGCGGTGCTTGAGGGCCGTCAGGGCGAACAGACCGAAGAATAAGCGCAAGCGACACGAAGCGGCTTGGACCGGGGCGCAAGCCCGGTTCAAGCCGCTCGCAAAATCCGGCCCTTTACCCCTGAGGGGTAAGGGCCAGGGCGGAATTAGGAGGCAAAGAAAGATGGTCACGGCGGAAATGGTCAAGGAGCTCCGGGAGAAGACCGGGGCCGGGATTATGGACTGCAAACGCGCCTTAAACGAAACCGAGGGCGATATGGAAAAGGCCGTGGAATGGCTTCGC
>CAZHIT010000261.1:0-3601 GCA_964533125.1 uncultured Candidatus Sumerlaeota bacterium | reverse complement strand
CGCAAAAACCCTTCGCAATTCCTTTAATCAGTGCACAGATTCTACAGTGACCATAATATAATATAAAAAGTCACAATTTGTGCTAATATTTGGTTTTGCGAATCAAGCAATAATAAGTTTTCCTATACAAATTCACGGGGAGGGTAGTAAATGCTTAAAGAGAAAGTGCTGGTTGTTGGTTCCGGGGGGCATGCCAAGACAATCGTCAATATCATCGAGGTAGAAGGTAAACATGAGATCGCCGGGTTAATCGATGACAATAAACCGGCTGGGACAGAGGTATACGGCTACCCCGTACTGGGTGGAGTCGATGCCATCCCTGAACTTGGCATCTCCAAAGGGATCATCGGGATCGGCGATAATTGGCTCCGCAGTGTACTGGCGGCCAAAGTGGAAGCGGCCTGCCCCGGCTTTGAATTTATTACGGCGGTTCATCCGTTTTCCGCCGTCGCCCGGGGTGTCATCTTAGGCCCCGGTACAGCTGTCTTCCAAGCGGGAACCATTGGTGCCGATGTTGTTATTGGTCGTCACGGTGTCGTCTTTCCGATTACCAATGTCGCGCACGAGACGAAGCTGGGGGACTATGTCAATATTCATCCCGGAGTCTGTGTCGGGGGTGGCTGCAGCATCGGCGATTTTGTTTCGGTGGCAATGGGTTCGACCGTTATCCACGGGATTACTATTGGCGAGCACACGGTAATCGGTGCCGGGTCGACCGTAATCAAAAACATCGGTTCTTATGTGGTAGCCTTTGGCAGCCCGTGCAAGGCAGTTCGTGAACGGCAGGCGGGAGAAGAGTATATGTGATCAGGCTTATTTCGAGAGCTGTTTCCGGTGATGGAGAAAGGGCTACCTCACTCGTGCATCCAAAAATAGATTGCCCAGCGGTCAGCGGCTGTCCGTGCTCGTCAGATGGCCAGCTGGCTATCGACGGATAGTAATTTTTTCCGGATGCGATTCCATTCTATTAGAGGAAAAGGGAGCACCGATTATGCAGGATATTCTGATTTTCGGCGCCGGCGGCCACGCCAAGACCGTGATCAACATCGTCGAGCAAGCCGGGATTTATCGGGTGGCCGGTATTATTGATGATCGGTGCGCGGTTGGCCAGATGGTCTATGGTTATCAGGTTCTCGGCGGGATGGCGTCACTCCCGGATACGGGGATTAAACACGGAATTGTCAGTATCGGCGACGGGTGGGTCAGGGGTACGGTGGCAGCCAAAATTTCCGCTCTGCTTCCGGACTTTGCTTTCGTCACTGCCATCCATCCGATGACCGCACTCGCCCGGGGGGTTACGCTCGGCGCTGGTTCGGTGATTATGGCCGGCTCGGTGGTCAACAGCGATACCAGCATTGGTGACCACACCGTCCTGTATCTGCAGACCTCGGTCGGCCACGACTGCCGGATCGGGAATTTTGTCAATATCCACCCCAATGTAGGTATCGGCGGGTCAGTCTGCCTTGATGATTACGCCTCCATCGGGATGGGCGCCAATGTCATCCATGGCCTCACGGTGGGCGAGCATACGGTTATTGGCGCCGGGTCAACCGTCGTTAAGAGTATCGAGGCCCGGGTGCTTGCCTACGGTTCTCCCTGCAAAGCGGTCCGGGAGCGCAACCCGGGCGAGGTTTATCTCTAGGGTTTATCCGTGTCATGGATAACAGGTTACTATCAGGGGCATTACAGGGGCATAACAGGTGACTTAACAGGTTCTGATCAGGCTATTATCAGGTCTCCGGGAGTGGCTGAGCGGGTCATCGCCGCCGCTGCCATAAGATGGACGCCCCCCCGGAGTACTGATCGCAGTAAAAAAGCCAGGTACCGCCATTGTCTTTGGTGGTCCCTGGCTTTGGCTATTTGCTGGCCAGGCCGGAAAGCCGCCGGGAATGGCCTGCTATGGCCCTTGTAAGCCATCTGGATTGCCGGTATCCAACCCTCATGCCGGATGGATTATCAAATCGGCCTGGCGGTTGGCAGGGTTTGTTGCTACCGGCTGCCTGGCGTTGCCCTTAGGCCATAATTTCCGAATTTTTTCCGATGTTTTTCCGTTCAGCAGCCCTGCTCCAGGTTATACTGGAGGCAGGAACGGGAAAGAAAAGGAGGGCCAGTTTATGCTTGATAGAGGAAGTTAGAAGCAACAAATGTATAAAAATCCACCGGGCACCGGGCGAAACTCCCTGATAGCAGGGATGAATATGCAGGTTATGCAAGGAGAATGAATATGATGATGGTGTCGGTACGGAGAAGGGACAAAAGAAAAGGCAGGCTCCCGGCCTGCCTTGGGATGATGCTTATTCGTCTGATGGTCTTAGTCCGCCGCCTGGCGGTAGATATCCAAGGTTACCGGCAGGCTTGCGGTAGTCGTCTCCGTCTCCGCATACCGGATCTGAATTGCGGCATCCGGTCCGAAGCCGGCATCGGGCGGGAGATCGATGATGATGGTTTCGTAGCCGTAGGTGACTATCGCGGTCCAGGGCAGTTCGTAACTGCCGTCACCGTCCACATCCAGCCGGTACTCGATGGGGAGACCATCCGGGACCATAAACAGCCACAGGCTGGCGTCGGAGTAACAGGCAGCGAGGACGTGGTTGAGCGCTTCCAGTTGCAGCGGGGTATAATCGAGTCTGGCCTGGACGGCATCAAGCCGCTCAGTGAGCGTCTCCCGCAGGGAACCTTCCGGGAGGGCGCTGACTTTAGAGCGGGCGAAGTCCACACTGTCCTGGTTTCGGTTGGCTTCGGCGGCCTCGACCGCGGCGATCGCGGCGGTGGAGGCAGTCAAAACGGCTTGGACGGCATCAAGCCGTTCGGTAAGGGCGCTCCGCACCTCGCCAGCCGGCAAGCTGTCTACCGCGGAGCGAGCGCTATTTACGGCTGACTGCGTCCCGGATGATTCAGCTATTACCACCAAAACGATGGCTAATTCATTGATCCGCTCCTGGATGTCATCCAACCGGCTGGTGAGGCCGGTTTTGAAACCGATGGCATCAGCGGGCAGAGCATTGACGGGGAGTCTCGCGGCATTGACCAGCTCCTGATTGGGGCAGGATTCGGCCGTCAGGACCGCCAGCCAGGCGGTCAGGCGCGCTTTGGCCGGCAGCTCCGGCAGCGCTTCGACCAGTGCCCGGGCGTCATTGATGTCCTCCGGCGAACCGCTGCTGTCGGCGGCGGCTACGGCGGTTTCCGCCGCCGCTACCTGCGCCGCCAGGTCGATAGTGGCCTGGACTGCGACCAGACGGCCGGACAAGGCTGTTTTGGCTGTTCCTTCCGGCAGTTGGTTTACTCTGAGCCAGCCGATTTCCAGCAAGGGCTGGGTGGGATCGGCCTCGGCGGCCTCGACCGCCTGACGGGCAGTGTCAATGACGGTTTGAAGGGCGGCGCCGGCATTGACGGTGATGGTGCGGGTCGCGAGGAGGCGATCATCCGGCACCGTCCGAAACTCGACGGTGATGGAGTAGGTACCGGGCGCCGGGAAAACGGCCCGGAACTCGCTCGAGGTGTCCGAGATGGGAAAGCCGGTCTGCGGGTTGCCGAAATAGTCGCCGAGCGGGTACCATTGGTCGTTCTGAATTTCCTTGTACATGGCCTCAATTCCGGCAGG
>CAZHIT010000260.1:0-3601 GCA_964533125.1 uncultured Candidatus Sumerlaeota bacterium | reverse complement strand
CGATATGGGCGTGGGTCAGCAGCAAAAAGTCAATCTCGCCGGGAGTAAAGGGAAATTCCCGGTAGTTCTGTTCGTCGGCTTCTTCGCTGCCTTGGGCCAGACCGCAGTCCACCAGTATTTTTAGGCCCTCGGTTTCGAGTAAATGACACGAACCGGTAACGGTCCGGGCCGCACCCCAAAAAGTCAGTTTCATTACCAGTCCCCCTGTGCTCTTTTGCTTCCCTGCGCCCGCAAAGCCACGCAGACCGCGTCGCCGACCGCGCTGGTCGAATCCTTGCCGCCAGCGTCCGGGGTCAGCACCGTCCCGGCGGCGACGACGGCCTCGATGCTCCGCATGACAGCCTCAGCCCAGGCCGCCTCGCCCAGGTGATCGAGCATCATCTGGACCGCCCAAATTGCGGCGATGGGATTGGCCTTGCCTTGCCCGGCGATGTCCGGGGCTGAGCCGTGGATCGGTTCGAACATGGACGGGTACTCCCGCTCCGGATTTAAGTTCGCCCCGGCGGCAAACCCCATCCCGCCCTGGATGGCCGCACCCAGATCGGTGATGATGTCGCCGAAGAGGTTAGAGGCTACGACGACGTCAAACATCTCCGGATTGCGGACGAAGAACATGGTAATCGCGTCCACATGGACGAGGCGGGTCTGCACCTCCGGGTAGTCGCGGGCCACCTCGCGGAAGATGCGGTCCCAAAAGACCATGGAGTAGTTTAACGCATTCGACTTGGTCACCCCGGTTAGCTTGCGCTTGCGTTGCATCGCCAGTTCAAAAGCGTAGCGGATCACCCGCTCCACCCCTTTGCGGGTAAAGACGCTGGTCTGGGTCACCGCCTCCTCCGGTGTGCCCTCGCCGGTGTGGCTGCCGAGGTTGCAGTATTCCCCCTCGGTGTTTTCCCGGACCACCACAAAGTCGATATCGGCCGGGGTCTTGTGCTGCAGAGGGCAGGGCGCCCCCGCCAGCAGGCGGATGGGCCGTAAGTTCACGTACTGGTCAAAGCCTTTGCGAATCGGCAGCAACAGCCCCCAAAGCGAAATATGGTCGGGTACGGTAGGATAACCCACCGCGCCCAGGTAAATCGCGTCATAGGCTTTCAGGGTGTCGAGAGCATCCGCCGGCATCATGGCGCCGTTGTGCTCGTACCAGGCACAGCCCCAGGGGAACTCGTCGCAGTGAAAACGCAGGCCGTCCGATAGTTCCTCGATCGTCCGCAGTACTTTCAGTCCCTCCGCCGCCACCTCCGGGCCAACCCCGTCTCCACCGATGACGGCGATGCGGTATTCTGCCATCGCTCCGCCTCCTCGTTCTTCATCCAATTTGCTGCCGTTTGGCAATTGTTAAGCCTTTAACCTTTGCAGAAAGGCGCGAATAGCGGCTTCTGCCGCCGCCGGTTCCTGGATGTTTTCTACCAAACTCTCCACCGGGCAATAGCCGGTCTTGGTTTGGTTCATAATCCGGGGCACCAGTTCAGCCCAGGCGCACTCTATTCCCGCCTTCCTAAGTTCCTGCCGGGACGGTTCGCTTAAGGTGAGGCCGTACACCGCCTGCAGGCCATAGTGGCGGGCCAGCAACGCGACGCCGCGGCCGACCACCCGGTCCGCCAGGCTCGCCCCAGGTAGCAGATCCCGAATGACCGGGTCTTCACCTAAATCAAATAAGGGTTTGATGCCCTTGCCGTAACCCCGGGCGACGATTTTGCCGGCGCTCGCGATAACCAGGGCGCAGTCCGTCGCCGCGAGTTCGTTCCGGGCCAATTCTAAGTCAGTCTGCATATC
The DNA here is from genome assembly GCA_964533125.1 of uncultured Candidatus Sumerlaeota bacterium. GTDB lineage: Bacteria > Bacillota > SLNR01 > SLNR01 > JBMNPB01 > CAZHIT01. Next base: position 1,828 of record CAZHIT010000260.1, on the reverse strand, counting down.
TGTCCTCCCTGCCGACGCTGCTTCGGCTGTCGGTCTTTGCGCTGTCCGGCGTTTAGTCCGGCTGATAATTATTTCCCGTCCGGAACGCGAAATTCCTTTTTTCTGCAACAGTCTTAATACGCACATATTGGCAGTTAATGGCGGTTTGGCCGCCGGCGCCAAAAGCCTGCACATGAAAACCGCTGGCCGGGACATAATAAACATGCGTTCATGTATCTCAAACCACGTTGTAAAGGAGGGAACAACGATGTCAGGAACAGTATTGGGCATTTTCAATTCGTTGCCGGACGCGGAAAAAGCCATGGCCGCTCTGAAGAAAAAGGGATATGATAACGAGCACATAGGTATTTTGGCCCGGGGCCTGGAGGATACCCAGATGCAAATACCGGCAGGGAACCAGACCACGAACCTGGGTCTGGCCGGGGGCACTTACCCCGATTACGGTTTGCACGAACCGGCCGTGTTCAGTGACATTCAGGATACGCTCAGCGCCGGGGCCATGACCTCACCCGAACACGCTCAGACCTCCTATGTCGAACAGGGCGTCAACCGGCACGAGGCCGAATCCACCGACGACAATACCACCTCTTACGCCGTCGGCGGCTATTTCACCGCCGCAACCGACCGCGGTGAACCCTTTAATCCGACTTATGGGGGCTATACCGGGCTCACCAACCAGGCCGGCAGCACCGGCGACTGGAATGACGGCCAGGACTGGAGCAGTTATCCCGCATCAGGGACTGCTAAAGCAGGGAAATACGCCACCACTGCCCGGATGAACAACGAGACCATGCCGGCATTCCATGCTACCGGTAAGGCGGGGGTGGCCGGCAGTGTAGGTGATGGCAAGAAATGGAGCAATTACGGCGGGAAGCGTGCGGCTAAGTCAGCCCGCGGAGCCAACAATGGCAACGGCGATGAGTTTGTTTTGGCCGTCCGTGTGGACGCTAACCAGGAGATCAGCAATGTGATGAAGACACTGACCCAGCGCGGCGCAGTTGATACCGAAACCTTCATCAATAACGACAAGTAAGACGGCGTATCAGGCAACGGAAGCGGGGCTTATCCCCTGCTTCCGTTTTTATGTTGTCACCCGGAAACTGGGAGCCGATGCTGCGCATGAATATACAAACTGAAGAAATATGAACTTGGTATTGTTTTCTGCACTGTCACGCTGGTTCCGGTTGTGCACGGCCAGGTGCTAAACATGGTAATGCTCCATAACCAAAAGCAGGGATCTCTCCCTGCTTCCGTTCTGATTACCGGCACCCGCCCGCTTACCGGTTGAACGCCGTCGTCGTCCGGTTCTTATCCTGGTGCCGCTCGATGGCGAGGACAATCAGCCGGTCGATCAATTCGCTATACCCAATCCCCGTGGCCCGCCACAACTGGGGGTACATACTCGTCTTGGTAAACCCGGGCAGAGTATTGATCTCGTTTAAGTACAGCTCGCCGGTATCCTTGGTGAGAAAGAAGTCCACTCTGGCCAATCCGGCGCAGTCTAAGGCCTTAAACGCCTGGATGGCCATCTCCCGCACCCGCTCGGTCATCTCCTCCGGCAGGTCGGCCGGAATTACCAACTCGGTACGGGCGTCAAAATACTTAGACTCATAGTCGTAAAACTCGCTTTTGGGGATTACCTCGCCGGGCAGGGAAGCGATCGGGTCGTCGTTACCCAGCACGCTGCACTCGATTTCCCGCGGGTTAACCCCGGCTTCAACCAGGATTTTGCGGTCGTAACGGGCGGCCAGGGCCACTGCAGTCTCAAGCTCCTCCCGGTTATGGGCTTTGGAGATGCCGACGCTGGAACCGAGGTTTACCGGCTTTA
>CAZHIT010000259.1:0-3601 GCA_964533125.1 uncultured Candidatus Sumerlaeota bacterium | reverse complement strand
GTACCGCATTGACCATGGACGGGACACAGTGGCGCAGCAGCCGGACGCCTTCCGGGCCATCCGTGATTCGGTACTGACCCTGGCCGAGGTCAAGGACACGGACCGCCGGGATGAGGCCATCAACGCCATTTTGGACGGCGACGCCCTCCTCCTGCTTGACGGCGCCGACCGGGCGATTGTCTGCAACGTCCGCGGCTGGGACAAGCGGGGCGTGGGCTCGCCCCACAACGAAGCCGTGGTGCGGGGACCCCAGGAAGCGTTTATCGAAACCCTGCGGGTGAACACCGCCCTCATCCGCCGCCGCCTGCGTGACCCGAACCTGGTCTTTGAGATGTTCCGCCTGGGCCGCCGCAGCCGCACCGATGTGGCCCTGGGCTATATCCGCGACATCGCAAACCCGGAGATCGTGGCCGAGGCCCGCCGCCGGCTGCGCCGTATCGATGTGGACGCCATTCTCGATAGCGGGTACCTCGAGAACATCATCCAGGACTCCTCCCGCTCGCCCTTCCCCCAACTGGCCCACACCGAACGTCCGGACAAAGCGGTGGCCAACCTGCTGGAGGGCCGCATCGTCATCATCGTGGACGGCTCGCCCTTTGTGCTGCTGGCCCCGGCCGTCTTCACTCAGTTTTACCAGACGCCGGAGGACTACTACGAAAAGGCGTACATCGGCTCCGCCGTCCGCTTCCTCCGCTTTGCCTCGGTGTTATTATCGCTCACCCTGCCCGGCTTCTATGTGGCCCTCGCCGCCTTCCACCCGGAGATGATTCCTGCCTCCCTGGCCCTGGCCGTTAGTTCCGCCCGGGCGGCGGTGCCCTTTACGGTGTTTACGGAAATCATGCTCATGGAAGCGGCGGTGGAAGTTCTGCGCGAGGCCTCGGTACGCCTGCCAGGGCTGATTGGGCCGACCATCGGCATCGTCGGCGCCCTGGTCCTGGGGGATGCCGCCGTGAGTTCCGGCCTGGTAAGCCCCCTCACCGTAACTATCGTCGCCATCGCTGCCGTCGCCTCATACACCTCGCCCGCCTACAACACCGCCATCGCCGTGCGCCTGCTCCGTTTTCCGCTCACCGCCGCCGCCGGGCTGTTTGGCCTGTACGGGCTCGCGCTCGGGCTCATCCTCATCCTGATCCACCTCGCCGCTTCGGACTCGCTCGGCTTCCCCTACCTCGCCCCCATCGCCCCGTTTTTCTGGAAAGACCAGAAGGATGTACTGCTGCGCCTGCCCATCCGGACCATGACCCAGCGGCCGGGCTTCCTCCGCCCCCGCGACCGGCGGCGGATGCAACCCGATCCCACTGAAGATGCGCCCCCAGCCGAAGATGTCCCGACCCCGACCCGGGAGGAGGCTGACCGCGATGCCTAACCGGATCAGCGGCTCTGACCGGATCAGCAGCCCTAACCGCATCAGCAGCTCTGACCGCATCAGCAGCTCTGACCGCATCAGCAGCTCTGACCACATCAGCAGCTATCAGAACATGGCTATGGTCATCGGTTCGGCCGTGGGCGTCACCCTCCTCACCCTGCCCGGCCTCGCCGCTTCGGCTGCCGGACCGGCCGGGTGGCTCGCTGTCCTCCTGGGCGGTCTCCTCTCCCTCATTCCGCTCGCCGCCATCACTGCCCTCGGCAACCGCTTCCCCCAGGCAAACCTGATCCAGTACTGCGACAACATCCTGGGGGTCCCGCTGGGACGTCTGACCGGCCTGCTGTTTGCCCTGTACTGGACCCTGGCCACCGCCATTACCGCCCGCTTCTTTGGGGCCGCGGTTATCACCACCCTCCTGCCCCGGACCCCCTTGGAGCTGACCATCCTCCTCCTACTGCTGCTGGCCGCCTACCTGGTGCAATTTCGCCTCCCGGTCCTGGTCCGGATGCACGAGGTTTTGCTGCCCTTCTACTTTTTGGCCCTGCTGCCCTTAATCTTTGGTCTGAGCGGGCGGGTGCCTACCCTCCACCTCCTGCCCCTGAATGCGGCGGGCGCGGCCGGGCTCCTGCGGGGGGTAGCCGCAAGCGCCGGCGCCTACCTCGGGTTTGAGGTCATCAGCCTCTTTTTGCCCGCCTACGAATCGCCCAAGCAGGCGTTTCGGAGCGGCGCGCTGGGTCTCGCCGCCGTCACCCTCATCAATACCACGGTGACCGCGCTCGCCATCGGCGCCTTCTCTGCCCCGGCCCTGGGGCAGATGCAGTGGCCGACCCTGGAACTGGTAAAAATCGTCCGCCTGCCCGGGATGCTGTTTGAGCGGGTGGATGTAATCTTTGTGACCATTTGGCTTACGGCCGTGTTCTCCACGGTGGCTTCGCTCTACTACAGCGCCGCCCGGTCTTTGGCCAGCGTCTTTGGTCTTAAGAGCCAGGGCCGCTTAGCCCTGCCCCTGGTGCCCCTGCTGTATTTTTTGGCCATGCTGCCCCCGAATGTGCCGGCGGTGTTCCAGGCGGCCCGGCTGCTCGCGCTGGCCGGCGGGGCGCTGGTGCTGACGGTACCCCTGATCCTGCTGGCCGTGGCCACCTTGCGGCGGAAAGGAGGGCGGCGCCATGCGGAAGTATAGCCTGACCCTGGGCGCACTCCTGCTCGTCCTTGCCCTCCTCGCTCTGCCTGGCTGCTACGACAGCCGCGACCTGGAGCACCGGGCGATGGTGCTGGCCGTGGCCGTCGACCGCGATGGAGACCGGTACGAGGTTACTCTGCAGATCGCCGTCCCCGCCGCTGCCGAAGCGGAGGATCCGGTGTTCAATATCACCGCCAGCGGCCGGAGCATCGCCGCCGCCCTCAGCGAGGCGAATTACCTGGTGGACTTGCCCCTCTTTTTTGGCCAGACCCGCCTCATCGCCGTGAGCGAGGAGACGGAGGCCGCCGGCCTCCGCGATGTATTGGACTTCTTTCGCCGCAACGCCGACTTTAGGCGGACGGCAGCTTTGGTTATCGGCCGCCCCCAGGCGGAAGACCTCCTGGAAGCGGATACCAGGTTAGCGTCCATCCCCGCCTTTGGGCTGACCGCCGGCCTTGAGACCCACCGCGACCTGCGGCATTTGGTCCTGACCGACTTAAGCGAGTTTTGGAGCCGGCTGGATTGCCCGGCCGAGGAACCGGTCGTACCGGTGCTCAGCCGTGCCGGGAAGGAGGTCCGCTTCACCGGCACCGCCGTCTTCCGCGACGACCGGATGGTGGGCGAGTTGGGTCTCGTAGACACCCTTTACCTGCTGATGCTCCTCGGGCGCCCCGGTCTCGGGGACCTCACCCTCGGTTTACCCACCGGCGGGGAGGTCACCGTCGCTTTGTCTGGGATCCAGACGCGGGTAACCCCCCAGGTCAGTGGTAAGGCCATCGCCTTTGGCGTCCACCTCCGGGCCGAGGGGCGCGTCAGCGAGGTCCGCGGCAGCGGCACGCTCGCCACCCAGGCCGAGATCCGGGCGGTCGAGGCGGCGTTTGGGCAGCGCCTGCGGGCGGATATGGAGCGCGTCATTGCCATACAGCAACAGGTGTTCCGGAGCGACCCCTACCCCTTTGGGGAGATCATCCGCGCCAGGTACCCCCATCTCTGGACGCGGATCGACTGGGCTGAGACCTTCCCCACCGTACCCATCAGCGTCAGCGTCGACGCCT
>CAZHIT010000258.1:0-3606 GCA_964533125.1 uncultured Candidatus Sumerlaeota bacterium | reverse complement strand
TGTACTCCCCAATCGTAACCGTCAGATCATACAGATAGTCCCAGTTCAGGCAGTCGTAAATCTCGGTGTACACAAAGACCCCCGGGGTAACGGCGGCCATGGCCCCAAGCGCGGCATCCCGGGCGCCTGTCACCGCCGCCGTGTCCGCCGCCGCGTCGATGGCCGATAGACCCATGTCTCTGGCGCTGGTCAGTTCCGCCCACTTGTTCTCGGCGTAGGTTAGGGGGTCATAACCGGCGTAGGCTAGGTTTACCTCCCGTTTCGTCGCCGCTTTATCGCCCGCGAGGCCGGTATCCAGGGGCTCTACTGCCGCCATCGCCGCCAGCGCCGCCGCTTTGGCCGAGAGCACCGCCGCCAGGTCGGCCGCTAAGTCGATGGCCGCATCCCCGGCCGTCTTGGCGTAATTCAGGCTAACCCAATTCTCCGGCGTATAATTGTCCGCCGCGTAAGCCGCCAAAGTCAATTCCAGTTCCGCCTTGGCCTGGGTGCGGGCGGCCATCAGGGCTTCTTCTATCGTCGGCACGGCGGCCATGGCCGCGATAGCCTGACTCTGGGCGTAAGCGACCGCCGCCACGCTAGCCGCAGCGCCGATGGCCATTCCCCCATTGTCAGCTGCAGCATTCAGCGCCGTCCAGTCCGCCGCCAGATAGTCGCTCTCCGTATAGCCCGCCTGTGCCGCCGCGAGAGCCGCCAATGCCACATCCTGCTCGGCCGTGAGGAGGTCCGCCGCCTGGTCGGGATCGATATCCAGAGCCACATCCCGATAGAGCCACCAGGAGTCGGTTTTGGTGACGGACTCCGTATAAGCCGTAAACCCGGTCCGGGTGACTGTCATCGTATAGGTGCCGATGGGCGCCGTCATGGTTACCTGACCGGTCGCGTCGGTGGTACCGGTACGCCCGCCTATGCTTACGGTCGCCCCGCTTATTCCGGCATAGGGATAGCCGGGATCGCTGCCGGTCACCGTCACGACCAGGTCGTAATTGTCCCGGTACAGATAGGCGGTAATGGTGGCGCCCCCGGTCACCTGGCCCGCGGTGAGCGTGCCGGCCAGCCCGTAGTACCCTTCCCGGGTAATGGTATAGCTATGGTCGCGGGCAGTGAGGGCAAAGACCGCATTGCCGTCGGCATCGGTCAGAAGGGTTGCCAGACCGATGGTGATGGCGGCTCCCTCCAGGGCGGCCCCGCTCCCAGCATCGGCCGCCCGGATGCTCACGCTGTACACCGCTTCCACCGTGATGGTCAGGGCCGTCTGGGCGGTATTGACGCCGTCGCTCACGGCAATCGTGACCGGATAAGAACCGGCCGACCCGGCAGCAGCGGTACCATCAAAGGTGCCGTCGCTCCGGAGCGTGATCCCCGCCGGCAGACTGCCACTCACCAGGCTGAAGGTCAGCGTGTCACCGTCGGCATCTCCGGCGGCCAGAGCAGTTAAGGCGGCGCCTTCAGGGATTGCCTGGACGGTATTGATCGGGTCGTCGGTAAAGGCAGGCACGGTGTCCAACTGCACCAGGCCGATATTGATCGCCCCGGGCGCATCGGCTACCTGAGCGGTACCGGTAGTCGTCTCATACCCGGTCAAAGTCACCGTGTAGTCGTAGCTGCCGCTGACCAGGGAAAAGATCGTTTCCCCGGCCGCGTCCGTGGTCTGGGTCGCGCTGCCGATCGTGACCGCTGCCCCCTCGAGCGGCGCTTCTCCGTCGCTGACCGTGATGGTCAAAGCGTAAAGCGGGGCGTACTGGGCGGTGACCGTCCGGTCAGCTGTAATATTCGTCAGGCTTAAGTCCCAGCCGGCAAAGGCATAACCGGAACGCTCTGGGTCCGCCGGAGCGGCGGCGCTGCCACCGTACTCTACCGTCTGGGTCTTGAGCACGGTCTGGTCGTAGTCAAGGAAAGTCACTGTAAAACTGTGGATGGCCCAGGCGGCGTACAGGGTAGCCCCGCCCGCCGGCAGACGGTCGAGCCCAAAATCCCAGGGTATGGTCAGGTCCGCATCGCGGTACCAGCCGCCGAAGGCATACCCTTCCCGGCTGGGGTCAGCCGGGTCGGTGAGCAGCGAACCGATCCGGGCAATCTCGTCCGCGACGGCACTCCCGCCGTTACTCTGATAGGTGACGCTGGCGGTGCTGTCCGGGGTCAGGCCCAGGTCGTTGCTTATCACCTCACCCACCGCCGCCCGGACGGCGACCGCGCCGCTGCCGGTGATGTTGAGCGTGCTGCCATCGAGGGTAGCCGGGCCGGTCACCAGAGTCCAGACCGGGGTAAACGATCCGAGATCAAAATCCTGCTTGAACTGGTCGGCTCCGGTCAGAGAGAGGCCTCCGAGGTCGTACTGGATGGACGTATCGGTCCAGGTGAGGCCCGGATTCCCGGTCAGGGTAAGGCGGGCCAGCGCCGGCGTCTCGGTCCATTGGGCATAAACGGTCAGGTCTCCGTTCACCGGCGTGGCCGCGGTGAACTCATCCCCGCCCCCGTCGGCCTGGGTGTTCCACCCGGCAAAGGTGTACCCCGGGCGCCCCGGTGCTGCCGGCAGAGCGCCGGCACTCTCTCCTGCCAACACCGGGAGGCTGGCCGGATCGGCCGGAACCGTCCCGCCGTTCGCATCAAAGGTAACGGTATAGGTCACCGGCGCCGGCAGGCTTCCCGCCGCGGTGGCAGCGCTGTATATCGTCCAGAGCGTCCCTTCGGCGTCCTGATAGATCAGGTAGGCCCGCCCGTACCAGGTCTCGCCCGGTAACACGTTAATTTTGCGGATGTAGAACTGGGTGGTGGAATTATTCGGCATCTTCCCGACGATGACCCCGGGAGTGGTGAGGCTGAGGTCGTCTGGGGCGTCAGCCGCGCGCAGCAGGATGACCCCGCTGCCGACCAGGGTATAGGGCGCGGGGACAAAACGGCTCGCGGCAAAGAGCAGACTGCCATTAGCGCTGTCCGCCAGCACAGCCGGAGAAAGGCTGATCAGGGGCTCGGCATCATTTGGCTCAGCTTGATCTACAAAGACAGCCGTGAGATGGGTATCGGCCATGAGCATAAAGAACTGGTAGATGGTATCGGTGCTCACCTTCACCCCGTCCCGCTCCCAGTGGCTGAACTGTTTCCCTTCGGGCGCCGGGTCGGCGGCGACGGTGATCGGCCGGTCAAACTGGTACTCCCCGGTCGTCCCCCCGCCCTCGATGGTCCCGCCGGTTACGGTCAGGGTATAGGTCGCCGCTTCACGCCGGTAGACGGCGCTAATAATCCGGTGCCCGGTGACGCTCTCAGTGCTCTCATCCCACCGCAGGAAGGTGTACCCCACCAGGGACGGGGCCGGGGGCGGACTGGCGGCGGTCCCTTTGGCTACCAGACTCGATTGGAGGATTCGTCCGCTTTTGTCCCGGAAGACGACGCTGTACGTTTCGTCCGGGGCGTCGGTGGGCAGAGGCAAAAACACCGCCCGCAGGTTAAGGCCAAGCCCGAGGACAGTGGTGTAGTTGGGGTCGGTGCCGAGGATCGAGTTGGTGGCCGTATCGGCCCAGTAAGCAAATCTGTGTCCACTTTCTGGTTCGGCGGTGAGGGTGATGACCATGTCCCGGGGGTGTTCGTCCGTATAGTCGGCGCTGAGCACGG
>CAZHIT010000257.1:0-3608 GCA_964533125.1 uncultured Candidatus Sumerlaeota bacterium | reverse complement strand
GGGTTGCGTCGATTACCGCCCGCTTCTCGCCCTCAGTTACCCCGGAGGGTACGCAGATGACGACCCGGGGCTTGACGATGCTCCGCGCTTTGATGGTCCGGGCGATAAAATGCTTCAGCATCGCCTGGGTGATGTCAAAATCGGCGATCACCCCGTCTTTCATCGGCCGGATGGCGATGATATTGCCCGGGGTCCGGCCAATCATCTTCTTGGCCTCGTCCCCGACCGCGAGTACCGCCTTCGAATCCCGCTGAATCGCCACTACCGACGGCTCCTGCAGTACGATCCCCTTGCCCTTAACATGGACCAGGGTATTGGCGGTGCCCAGGTCGATCCCCAGGTCACGGGAAAACTGATTAAAAAAGAAAAAATTCACGGGCCATCCTCCTTTGCTCCGGTCAACCCTAATCACCCGGGAAAACGTGTTCCCCGCCTTAAAACAGTTTTCGCTCTTTTAAACTGACAAAGCGATTGTCGCCGATAATGATATGGTCGAGAACATTGATGCCCAGCAAGGAACCCGCTTCCGCCAGGCGCTTGGTCAGTTCGATATCTTCCCGGCTGGGGGTGGGGTCGCCGCTGGGGTGGTTATGCACCAGAATCAGCGCCGCCGCGCTGCGCTTAATCGGATTTTTGAACACTTCCCGGGGATGGACGATGGTGGAATTGAGGCTCCCCATTGAAACCAGTTCCACCCCGATGACCTGGTTTTTGGTGTTGAGCAGAAAGACCTTAAAATGCTCCCGGTCGAGCCGGCGCATTTCGTCCATCACCAGGAGGCTCACGTCTTCCGGGGATTTAACCGTAAAGCGCTGCCCGGTGACCAGGGTCGAAGAGCGCCGCCCCAGTTCGAGCGCGGCCTGGATCATGATCGCTTTGGCCGCGCCGATCCCTTTGATCCGGCACAGTTCCTCGATCTTCGCTTCCGCCAAATCCAGCAGGGGATTGCCGTCCCCGGCTGCAGAGGAGGTCAGTTCTTTCCCGCTGAGGAGGGCGCTGGCCAAATCCAGGGCCGTACCCTTGGCGGTACCGGTCTGGATGATGATGGCCAGGAGTTCCGCGTTCGACAGAGCGCTCGGTCCGTAGCGGGCCAGGCGCTCCCGCGGCCGGTCGTCGGCGTTCATCTCCTTAATGGTCAGACGGTACTCTGCACTGCTCACGCTCTTGCTCCTTCAGAGCCCGGGCTTAGCGCCCCGGCCACACCTCAATCCCAAAACGCCGGAGGGCTTGCCCGATTTTGGCCAGGGGCAAGCCAACCACATTGGAGTAACACCCTTCAATCCGTTCGACGAACAGGGCGCCCCGGCCCTGGATCCCGTAGGCCCCGGCCTTATCCAGCGGCTCCCCGGTGGCCACGTAGCTTTCAATCTCACTTTCTTCTAAGGAACGGAAGAAAACCCGGGTACTCACATAGTCGTTTTCGGTCCGCCCCCGGTTCCGCTGCAGGAGGCAATAGCCAGTAATTACCGTATGCTCCCGGCCGCTCAGGCGCCGCAGCATCGCTTTCGCCTCTTCCGGATCCGCCGGCTTGCCCAAAATCTCATCGCCCAAAACCACAATCGTGTCGGCCCCGATGACTAATGCCGCCGGTTCGGCCGCCGCAATCAGGCTCGCTTTGGTTAGGGCCAGCCGCTTCGCCGTCTCCGCCGGGGTTGCCCCGCTGATTTCAGATTCGTCGCAGGGGCTGGTTATGATGCGAAAACCAATTAGGCCAATCTGCTCCAGCAGCTCTTTCCGCCGGGGGGAGGCGGAAGCCAGAATCACTTCCGGCCAGACTCTTAGGCTAGACATTCCGGAACCAGAGCAGCGCCAGGATCAGCCCAATGGCGCCGGCCACATTCAGCTTCAGGGTAAACCCGAACACCAGGCTGACAATCCATAAATCCAAGTTCACAGGTGCATCCAAACCCAGCGTAATTCCCTGATTCAGCACCGGAACAAAAACACTCAGAGCCTCGCCGATAACCCCCCCGATGAGTGCTCCGGCCAACAGGAGAAGAAGCAGGGTCAGAAAGTTCCGGCTGCGCTTCACGCGATAATGCCTCCCTTGTTGGTTCTGTTTTTGCTCTATTATTCCCGCTTTCACTGTTACCAAACGCTTCCGGCTCGCTTCCGCCCGGCAGCGCTGCCCAGGGTGGCCGGGCATGGTCAATCTATCCCCCTTACCTAGGTCGAAGCGGGGCGGCGGAATTTGTCCGTACTATCAGTAATTATACCATAAAATCGTTTATTCCTCGTTTATCCGCACAATTTCTATCTATCCTTTTTTTGCTAAGCCGGGTATATAAAACGGGCCGGTATCCCGGCCCGTTTCTGGCTCAAACGGCGGCGGCTTGCTTCTCCGCCCCGGCCGCTTCGTTGACAATTGCCTTCGTTGGGCATTTGAGGGCGCAAAGACCGCAGTTGGTGCACTTGGCGTAATCGATCCCCGCGAGGTTATTCTCGACCGTAATCGCGCCGGTCGGGCAGGCTTTGGCGCATAGCCCGCAGGCGATACACCCGGTCTTGCAGACCTTGCGGACCACCGCGCCTTTATCCTGCGAATGGCACCGCACCTGCACCTGGCTCCCGGTGGGAACCAGGGCAATCACCGCTTTGGGGCAGGTCTTCACGCACACCCCGCAGCCGGTGCAGATGGTCTCGTCGATATCCGGGAGGCCGGCCTCGTTCATGGTGATCGCGCCGAACGGACAGGCCGCGGCGCAGCTCCCCTGGCCAATGCAGGCATACTCACAGGCTTTGGGCCCGCCGCTCACCAGCATCGCCGCCTGGCAGTCGGCCACGCCCTGGTAGGCGTAGTTTTGCACCCCCACATCCTTGCCGCCCTGGCAGAGCACCCGGGCCTTGTTCCGGTCAGCACTCCCAGCCGCCTGCACCCCCATGATGTCGGCGACCTTCGCCGCCACCGCCGCTCCGCCGACAACACAGGCGCCGGCCGGCGCGGTCCCTTCCACAATCGCCCCCGCCAGGGCCGCGCACCCGGCAAACCCACAGGCGCCGCAGTTGGCGCTCGGGAGGACTCCGACGATCGCTTCCACCCGCGGGTCTACCTCAACCGCAAAGACTTTGGCCGCATACGCCAGCACGGCGCCAATCACCATTCCGATGCCAGCCAAACTGGCAACAGCATAAACCATAATCATTCACCCCCTGTTTACATCATACCGGAGAAGCCCAGAAACGCCATCGACAAGAGGCCGGCGTTGAGCAAAGCAATGGGGAAACCCTGCAGCGGTTCCGGGACCGCCGAGAACTCCAGCCGTTCCCGAATCCCCGCCATCACCAAAAGCGCCAGGGTAAACCCTGCCGAAATCCCAAAACCGTAGACGGTACTCTCGATTAAGCTGTGGTTCTTGGTGACGTTGAGCAGAGCCACGCCCAACACGGCGCAGTTGGTGGTAATCAGGGGCAGGTAAATCCCCAGCGCCTTGTACAGGGTCGGGCTGGTCTTTAAAATGACCATCTCCACGAACTGCACAAAGCCGGCGATAACCAAAATGAAGGCGATGGTCCGCAGGTACTCCAGGCCATAGCGCATCAGTATGCCGTGGTCGATGAACCAGGCCACGATCGAAACCAGGGTAATAACGAAGATAACCGCCAGACCC
>CAZHIT010000256.1:2006-3615 GCA_964533125.1 uncultured Candidatus Sumerlaeota bacterium | reverse complement strand
TCCCGCTGCCCAGGCCGTCATCGCCGCCGTCGGCCGGGAGCAAGGGGCAGAGTTGTGGACCCTCGGGCAGGAGATCACCTGGCGGTCACTAAGCTCAGATGAGCAGGGGCAAACCCTTGCGGTAACCACCCCGGCAGCAGTCTACCCGGAGCTGCGGCTCTCCCTCAGAGGCGCCCACCAGCAGCGCAACGCGGCGACGACGGTGGGGATAGCCGACGGTCTGCGGCAGCGCGGGTTAGAGATCGACCCGGCCGCGGTACGGGAGGGTCTGGCTACCGCTGTCTGGCCGGGCCGGCTGGAGGTGCTTAAATATCACCCGACCGTCGTGCTGGATGGCGCGCACAACCCGGACGGGGCGGCGGTGCTGCAGCGGGCTTTGCAGGAAGACTTCAAATATGCGCGCCTGGTCCTCGTGCTGGGAATAATGCGCGACAAAGCGTACGGGGAGATCATCGCCCGCCTCGCGCCGCTCGCGGACACCCTCATCCTCACCCAGTCGGCAAGCCCCCGGGCGGCAGCGCCGTCGGAACTGCAGCCGGAGGCCGAGAAATGGTGTGGGGATGTGCGATTGCAGCCAGATCTGGGCGAAGCCTGTGCGCTGGCGGTAAGCTTGGCGGACAGCGGCGATTTGGTAGTAATTGCCGGTTCCCTGTACACGGTGGGTGAAGCGCGGACCTGGTGGCAGGAAAACCGGAGGCAGCCGAAGGAAACGGACTGACCGCAGCGCATCAGGCGGATATCGTCTGGTTTGCCTCCGGCCTTCTGACTGCCGGAGGGTAATATCTGAATGGAGCAGAGAGCCTAACGGTTTGACTTGATTGGTTTAGTGTCCAAATGCCGGCGAAAAAAGCCGGCATTTCTCTGCAGTGATTGCGCCCGGCCGCTTTTTCTTCCCGCGCAGGAAAACCCCGCCGGCGTCAGAGTTGGAGACATATTCTGCCGGCCGGAACATCAAACTAATGAGGGAGTGCCGTCTATTCGCTATTGTAAATAGGAGCGAAATGGTGTAACATTATATGCAGAATTTTTCTGTATCATAAGGCTAGTGAGGTGGTCTTAAGTATGGGTAAACGGATTTTTGGGGATGGGCCGGCCTGGCGCCAGCTGCGGGAAACCACGGCGAACCAGCCCGTGGTCAGTGCCGCTCCTCCCGCCAGCGTCGTTCTTCCCGTCGGGGACCGGGAAGTATTGGTCACGGTCGGTGCGATGGTCAAAGTCGGCCAAGTGATCGCACGCAGCGGGGCCCTACTCGCGGCGCCGGTGCACACCAGCATCGCCGGCAAAGTGACTGCGATTGACCGGGTGCCGCTTTCGGACGGCAGCCGGCAACTGGCCGTGGTGATCGAGAACGACGGTACCGATGCCGTGTTCGCAAGCGTCCAGCCTGGCGGGAAACTGGAAGTACCGGCTCTGCGCGATTGGCTATTTGCGGCCGGGATTGACCTGCCGATGTCCGGCGGGACGATTGAGACGGTGATCGTGAACGCCGCCGGGTCTGAGCCGTCCATCACCGCCGACTACCGTTTGCTGGTAGAGCAAGCCCCCGATCTTGTGACCGGACTGCTGGCGGCAATGCCCCCGCAGCAGGACCAAGTCTGGGTGGCGTAGC
>CAZHIT010000256.1:0-1996 GCA_964533125.1 uncultured Candidatus Sumerlaeota bacterium | reverse complement strand
GGCGGCAATGCGGGCGCTGGAAGCCGCCAAAGGGATAGTCGTGGTGGACAGCCGCGAGAATGCGGCGGCGGAAGCCGTCCGCCAGGCGCTCCCGGACGGAGGCAGCATCCTGGTGTTAGCCCTGAACAACCGTTACCCGGCCGCCGCCCGGCGTTACCTGCGCCGCGACGCCTTGGGTAAGGGTCAGGCCCCGGGGACATTTATCCTGGACACGGCAGCCGCCGTGGCCGCCGGAGTGGCGGTCAGCCGCGGGCTGCCGTATATCGAGAAAGTGGTTACCCTCGCCGGCTCCGGGGTGAAGGAGCCGAAAAACCTCCGGGTCCGGCTGGGCACCCGTTTTAGCGACGTCCTGGCAGCCGGAGGGGAGTTTGACGGAGTGGTCGGCCAGGTCATCGCCGGCGGACCTCTCACCGGGAACCTGGTGGGCTCGCTCGCCGTACCGGTGACCAAGGCGGTGGATGGGATTATCGCCATCGCCAAAGCCGATGTCCGCGCTGAAGCTGCCGGCAAGTGCATCCGCTGCGGTTACTGTGTCAGCGCCTGCCCGGTGGGGCTGCTGCCCCTGAGTTTGGGGGACCTGGTGGAGGCGAAGCGCGTACCGGAAACGCTCGGTTATCACCTCGCCGACTGCATTGAGTGCGGGGTCTGCGCTTATGAGTGTCCGGCGAAACGGCCGCTGCTGCACTACATTCAGTTAGCCAAGGCCGAACTGGCCAAATAGCGGCGGACGATTTAGGGGAGGGGAGAAAGATGTCCGAATATCAGCTGATTGGCTCGGCGCCGCCCTATGTCAAAAGTGACGCCAGCGTCCGGGCCATCATGTACCACGCTCTGGCCGCCTTTGCTCCGGCGGGACTCGCGGGAATCTACTTTTTTGGCCTGCCGGCGCTTCTGGTTATTCTGGTCAGTGTCGTATCGGCCGTAGCCACCGAAGCGGCGATCCAGAAGCTGCGGGGGCTGCCGGTTACCGTAAGCGACGGCAGCGCCGCGATTACCGGCCTGCTGCTCGCCTACACGCTGCCGCCGGGCTTTCCGCTGGTGCTCGCGGCGCTGGGGGCGATTTTCGCCATCGCCATCGTCAAGCAGACCTTTGGCGGCCTTGGGCACAACATTTTCAACCCGGCTTTGGCCGCCCGGGTCTTTCTCATGGTTTCCTGGCCGAAAGAAGCGGCGACCTTCCTTTGGCCGCAGTCCTATGTGGGCTGGGCTGCGCAGGCGGCGGGCGGGTTTGACGCCGCTTCCACCGCCACCCCCCTATCGCTTGCCAAGGAAGGGGCGCTGGCCGGGAGCATTCCGGTGTATTGGGACCTGTTCATCGGACGCGTCGCCGGTTCGCTCGGGGAAACCTCGGTCCTGGCGGTGCTCGTGGGCGCTGTGTATCTGTTCATAACCCAGAGAGACCGCGTGAGCTGGCGGATCCCGGTGAGTTATGTGGGTACCGTGGCCCTTCTGACCTGGGTGTTCGGGGGGAAGGCCGGATTATTGACCGGTGACCCCGTGTTTGCCCTTTTCTCCGGCGGTCTGATGCTGGGGGCAGCTTTCTACGCCACGGATATCGTGACTTCGCCGATTACCGCGCGGGGCAAACTGATTATGGGCCTGGGGTGCGGGATTTTAACTTTCGTCATCCGGGTTTACGGCAAGTACCCGGAAGGGGTGGTCTTTTCCATCCTGATTATGAACGCCTTGGTGCCGATGATCGACCGGTTTACGCTGCCCAAACGGAACGGGGAGGTGGGGGTAGAGTGAAAGACATCCTGCGTTTGGCGGGCATTTTAATGGTTTTCTGCGCCTTGGCGGGCTTAGCCCTGGCGGGGACCTACGGCTTTACCTCCACGGTTGTCGCCGAGCGGCAAAAGGCCGAACAAATCGCGGTACTGAAGGAGTTTGTGCCCGACGCCACGGAGTTTGAGGAATCGACCGAAGACGGCTATACCTTCAACGTCGGGTACAAAAACGGCCAACTCGCGGGCATCGTTGCTGCCTTTACCGAAGG
>CAZHIT010000255.1:0-3656 GCA_964533125.1 uncultured Candidatus Sumerlaeota bacterium | reverse complement strand
GAGCCGGTTGTGCTGGAGGGGTACGATGACTCGGTAAGTATGCAAAAAAACCTGGCGGCGGCGGTGGTGCGAATCGTCGGGCGCATACTCCGGGAGTTTGGGCCGAGGGCGACGGTACTGCTAATCGGCCGGTACAACTACGACCTGTACAAGCTCTGCCGGACGGGCGAGTTTACCGAGCTGCGGGGGAACCGGGTCCGGTGCCGGGCGTACCCCGGAGCGAACCTGACCTTTATGACCGCCCACAGCGCTAAGGGGTTGGGGTTTGACAATGTGATTGTGATCAATGCGACCGAGAGTAAGTATGGGTTCCCCTGTCAGATCGAGGACGACCCGATCATGAAGCTGGTCACTTATGAGGATACGAGTATGCCGTTTGCCGAGGAGCGGCGGCTGTTCTATGTGGCCTTAACCCGGACGAAGAACCGGGTGTACATCGCCGCCCCGCTGCACCGGCCGTCGCGCTTTTTGGTGGAGCTGATCCGGGACTTTGGCCTGGCGCACCCGGCGGAGATGAACCTGGAGGTAGTGGACATCTTTAGCCTGCGCTGCCCGGTGTGCGGTTTCCCGCTGAAGTACGAGTTTAACCAGAGCTACGGGATCCCGCTGTATATTTGCACCAACGAGGCGGAGATCTGCGACTTTATGACCAACGACCGGGTGGCTAAAAAGGATATCTTTAAGTGCCCCCGGTGCGCGGACGGGTATATGATCGTGAAGCGGAGCCGAAAGACGGGGCAGCGGTTCTACGGATGTACCAACTACAGCGAGCGCGGCGACGGGTGCCATCAGATGATTGCGTTTGCGGACAAGGGCTAGCCGGGGTAAACTGCCCCTCACTTGGTATCCTTCTCACGCTGCGGGCGAGGGAAGCGGGATCAGGGCGCGTCAAGGGACGGAGGCCAGGTTGACCGGGTGGCATCGCCTTTAGTGGGGCGCCAGCGATACCCATAGATCCTCCGCATTCGGCTCGCCTGCCAGTTCCTTTGCCGGTAAGCCATGCAAGCCAGGATAGCCAACTCCAATCCGCCGGCTCCGATTATTGCCCAAGTAACGGGTTCTTCCGCTTTATCGCTGGATTCGGCAGGATTTTGGCGGTGAGCTGAGAATGTAAAGAGGAACACATACCAGCAGAGGGGGAAGCGCATGGAAAGCAGACGGGACGAAGCGGAGCTCAATGGGGCCGCCGCTATCCGGCAAAGATGGGCGCAGGGAAAGATCAGCCGGCGGCTGCTCTATATGGTGGTCTTGGCGCGGCCGGCTTTGATGTTTTTCTCCCACCTGGTCGCGGCCGGCGGCCTGGCCTGGCGCGGTGACCCGACCCCCTTTTGGACGGCGGGGCCGTACTGGTCGGTCTTTGGCACCCTCGCCGATTTCGGCTGCATGCTCCTGCTGCGGGCAGCCGTGCGCCGGGAAGGTCTTTCGCTCATTGACCTGGTGTCGTTTGACCGGCGCCGGCTGGGTCGGGATATCGTGACCGGGATTGGCATCGGGGCGGTCGGCGGGCTGATCCTGATCCTGCTGGGAAGCAAGCTTGGCGGTATTATCGCTTACGGTACCCTGACGCCGGACTTCCCGCCGGGGGCGTATATCCGGTCACTGCCGCTGTGGGCGGTGCTGTACAGCCGTCTAGTCTGGTGGGTGATCTGGTCTCCGACCGAGGAACTGGTCTTCGAAGGGTATTCCCTGCCACGCCTGGAGGTCGCCCTGGGCAGCCGGTGGCGGGCGCTGGCGTTGGTCAGTTTATCGTATTCGCTGCTCCATTGTTTTTTGCCATTCATCGATTTCCGCCACGCTCTGTATATGTTCGTCATGTTTGTGCCCCTGACGCTGTTTTTGGGCTTGGCGTACCTGCGTCTGAGGCGGCTGACCCCGCTCATCATCGGCCACTGGCTGATGGATTTGAGCAATGTTTGGTTGATGACGACGATCCAATAACCCAGGCTAAAGCACCCGGGTCAGGGAAAATAAAGCAGAGGAGGCTATAAGGTGTACAGTTTCAAAAACGATTACAGCGAAGGGGCGCATCCCCGAATCCTGGAACTCTTGGCGGCGACGAACTACGAGCAGACCGAGGGGTACGGGCTTGATCCGTACTGCGAGCGGGCGCGGGAACTGATTAGGGCGCAGATGGGAGGCGCGGCGGGGGACATCCATTTCTTTTCGGGCGGGACGCAGACAAACTTAACGGCCATTGCGGCGTTTTTGCGGCCGCACGAGGCGGCGATCGCGGCGGACACAGGCCACATTTATGTGCACGAGACTGGTTCGGTGGAAGCGACGGGGCACAAGGTGTTCGCGGTGCCGGGGGTGGATGGCAAGCTGACCCCGGAACTGGTGCAGGGGGCGCTCGCCGCGCACACGGATGAGCATATGGTGAAGCCGCGCCTGGTGTACATTTCGGAGCCGACCGAGGTGGGCTCAATCTACACCAAAGCCGAACTGGCGGCGCTCTCGGCGTTTTGCCAGGCGAAGGACCTGCTCCTGTTCATCGACGGGGCACGCCTGGGTTCGGCTTTGGCGGCGCCGGAGACGGGTCTGACCTTAGCGGACCTGCCAGGGCTCTGTGATGCCTTCTACATCGGCGGGACGAAGAACGGGGCGCTGTTGGGCGAGGCGCTGGTGATTTGCAACCCGGCGCTCCAGGCGGACTTCCGCTACCACATCAAGCAAAAGGGCGGGCTGATGGCCAAAGGACGGCTGTTGGGTCTGCAGTTTGTGGCGCTGTTTGAAGACGACCGGCTGCTTACCATGGCCCGGCACGCGAACGCGATGGCGGGGCGCTTAAGCGCGGGGATTAAGGCGCTGGGGTACGGGTTTTTAAGCGATTCGGTGACCAACCAAATCTTCCCGGTCTTCCCGCTCCCGGTAGCCGAGGCGATGCAGGCGAAGTATGGGTTCTACGCCTGGGCGAAGGTGGACGAGGAGCGGCTGGCGGTGCGCCTGGTGACTTCGTGGGCAACCCCGGCGGCGGCGGTGGAGGCGTTTTTGGCGGACCTGGCGGCGCTTTCGGCCTAAGCCTGGGGGCGGCGCGAACCAAAGGAGGCGGTGCGATTGAAGCAGTTGGTGGTGGAGCCGGCGTTTTGGGAGCTGTTCCCGGCGGCCGAGATCGGGGTGCTGGTGCTCGGGGACTGTGTGAATACGGCTGAAGCCCTGGCCGACGGCGGCGAGAGCGTCCGGGCGGAGCTGGCGGCAGCGAATGCGGCGGCCCGGCAGTACCTGGTGGAGCCGGTGCTGAGCCAAAACCGGGTGGTGGCGGTGTGGCGGGAGGCCTTTAGCCAGTTTAAGACGAAGAAGGGCGTGCGCTCCTCGATCGAGGCCCTGCTGAAGCGTGTGGAGAAGGGCGTCGGGGTCGGCCCGATCAGCCCGCTGGTGGATATCTACAACGCGGTATCGCTGCGCTGCGCCCTGCCCTGCGGCATGGAGGATATCGACACGATTGTGGGCGACCTGCGCCTGACGGTGACCGGCGGGGGCGATGCGTTCCAGGCGCTGGGGGACGCGGAGCCGGACCCGACGCTGCCGGGCGAGGTTTGCTACCTGGATGCGGCGGGGGCGGTGTGCCGCTGCTGGAACTGGCGCGACGGGCAGCGGACGATGCTGACCGGGGGGACCCGGAACGCGGTGGCGGTGCTGGAGTGCGTGGACCCGGACCG
>CAZHIT010000254.1:2981-3660 GCA_964533125.1 uncultured Candidatus Sumerlaeota bacterium | reverse complement strand
CTACAACATGGGCAAGACCACGCTGGACAATTTGATGGTTAAGGTCGAAGGGGATTTTCAGACCCAGGATGCGGACTATTTCGTCGGCAATTTTGAGCCGGGGCGGAGCGAATACTACGACGCTCAGGTGATCCCGACGACGACTGGCGCGATAACCGGCAATGTGGTTTTCACCTACGACGATGCCGCCGGGGAGCATCAGGAAATCCGCAAGGAGTTTCAGTTCACCGTCCAGGATATGCCGAGGGAGGAGTTCCCCGTTGTCGGGGGGCCGGGCGGAAAACCGTTAGGCCCGAAAGGCGAGTACATGGGAGAAGGCCAGAATGGGTCTGGTTCCCGTTTCGGCCAAGTGGTGCGAAACCCGCTGACTTGGGTGACCGTCGCTGCCGTTGCAGTCACTGCCGGGATAGTCATCCGCCGCCGAGTACAGAAGAAGAAAGAGATGACGTTGGATGAGTAGTCTGGATATAATCCGGATGGGTTTGAGCAACCTGTGGAAAAGGAAACTCCGGACCTTCCTGACCGTTTTGGGGGTGATTATTGGGACGGCCTCCATTGTGGTGATGGTCTCGCTGGGCCTGGGGATGCAGGAAACCTTCAAGCAGCAGATCATGCAGATGGGGAGCCTTAACGTGATCAACGTCTACCCCAATTACGGCGGGGAGATGTACTATGGGGG
>CAZHIT010000254.1:0-2971 GCA_964533125.1 uncultured Candidatus Sumerlaeota bacterium | reverse complement strand
CCTCCAGCAAGCGGGGCGGCGGCAGCAGCACGCCCAAGGCGCTAGATGACCAGGCGGTGCTGAACATCGGGGCGCTATCGGGTGTGGAGGCGATCAGCCCGATGCTGGAGAGCTATGTCCGCTTCGTTTCGGGCAAATACGTTGCCGACCTGCCGATTACCGGGATGGCGGCCGGAACCATGGAAGCCTTTGGGGCGGAATTGGGCCAGGGACGTCTGCTGGAGGAAGGGGATACCCTCAGCGTCGTCTTTGGCGGGACGATTCCCCAGCAATTCCGCAACCGGCGGCAGCGCTACAACTATTACTACGGGTTCCCGGAGGGGCCGGGGGTGGACCTGCTGACGAAGAAAATCGAGATGACCTTTGACACCAGTTACGGGGAGCAAATGCCGCCGGGATCGGGGCCGCTCCGCAAACCGAAGGTCTACAAGGTGGAAGTGGTCGGGCAGTTGGTGCAAAACAACACGGAAAACGACTGGCGGGTGTTTATGGATATCGACCAACTGCGGACGCTGATGAAGGAGTACCAGCGCAGCAGCGGGCAAAACCAGCGCCCGAACCAGAATGAACTGCAGGGCTACCAACGGATAATGGTACGGGTTAAGGACATAAAAAACGTCCAGACCGTACAGCAGGCGATCCGGGATATGGGCTACCAGGCCAACAGCCTGACCGATATTTTGGAGTCGATGCGGGATACGACCGACAGCATTCAGGCGGTGCTGGGGGGAATCGGGGCGATTTCGCTGCTGGTGGCGGCTATCGGGATTACCAATACCATGTTTATGTCGATAATGGAGCGGACGAAGGAAATCGCGGTGATGAAGGTGATCGGGGCCACTTTGCCCGACATCCGCCGTTTGTTTCTGTTTGAAGCTGGGATGATCGGCTTCTTCGGCGGCTTGCTGGGTTTGGGGATCAGCTTTTTGCTCTCGTATTTACTGAAGCACGCCGGGGTGAGCTTCCTCGGGCTTCCCGGCGGACCGGGCAGCACGATTTCGATTATCCCGCCGTGGCTGACCCTCTCGACCATGGTCTTTATCACCCTGGTGGGTCTGATTTCGGGGTTTTACCCGGCCTGGCGGGCGATGCGCATCAGCGTTTTGGATGCGCTCCGGGCGGAATAAAGGAATTGCTCCGCGACAGCGGAGCAGTTTTTATTTGGTGGGGATTAGGGTCGGGTGTGATTTGTCTTAAACGACTGGCTAAGAGGTCAGCGCAGGGAGGGGCTTCGCGGTTACTCTGCCCAGTCGGTTTTCTCGATCCCGATCAGATCTGGATGGGAGGACCAATGCGTACCTGCGCTGCCACTGCCCGGAGCTGGGTTCGCGGCGGTCCCGGCGATGTTGGTCTGGTTCAGTTCGCTCACGATTTGGCGCAGTTGGTTCGCGGCGCTGCGCTCCTTGCTCTCGAGGGTGCGCAGTTGGCTCGCGACGTTACTGTCCCGGACCTGGCCGGCCAGCGCCCGCAGGGTCTGGGCGTTTTGCTCCTCGCTTTTCTGCAGCTGGGTCGCGATTTGGATGATTCGGTGCATTCATAATCCCCCTTCAGTCGTCTGTTACCTGTATTATGGAGTAATCGGGGCGGTTTTATCCGCGGCGCGGCGCCCGCTTGTCTTGGCGGCGGGGCGGATAAAAGCCGGGGGGTTGGTAAAAATAGCGCTGAGGGGGTGACGGATTTGGAGGTACTGCGAGTGTGGCTGCGCGATACTTCTTTTGATTTTTTCCTGCCCGGGTGGTGGCTGGTGCAAGGGGCGGTTTTGGGTATGGCTTTCTATTTAGGCCATCGGTGGCGGACGGTCCACTATCCGGTCCCGAGCCAGGTCCGGCGGGGTCATCTCCGGCGGGTCAAATAACGCCTGGTTTGGCGGGAGGGAGCATTTGCCAGGTTAAGCGGCCGGCAGGTGCTTTTTTCTTTTCTTCCCCGGCCGTCTCTGCTATAATAACAGTCAATACCCCGGGGCTTTAGCCGAGCCGGGGGACAGATGAAGGAGGGGACGCCTGTGTTTGTGGAGGCAGCCAAAAAACCGGCGGCGGCAGTGGCCGAAGGCCTGACCCGCAAGGTACTGAGCACCGGGGAGCAGATTATGGTGGTCGAGATGGGGTTTAGGCCGGGCGCGGGGACGCCGCCGTCCGCCATTCCCCATTTCCATGCCTACGAGCAAATCGGGTATGTGATTTCCGGGAAGGTGGAAGTGACGGTTGGCGGCGAGACCAGGATCTTATCTGCGGGCGATTCGTACCTGGCCGGGCCGCAGGTGGAGCATACGGCCTATGCCATAGAAGAAAGCGTGATGCTGGAGGTATTTTCGCCGCCGCGGGCGGACCTGATCGGTAAATAGCTGACGGTCAGGGTTTTGGTCAGGGCCGGGCAGTGATGATGAGGATGATGTCCCGCCACAGCGGTTCGACCCGGATGGTATGGAAGCCGGCCAGGCGGAGGTTCAAAACGGTATCCCGGTGGATGTGGTCGCCGGTGCAGCGGGCGAGAAGCGGGCCGAAGCGGTCCTGGAGCCACCGGGTGAAGGGGTGAGCGCTGCGGACATGCTCGAGCATGACGAGCTGGCCGTCCGGCCGCAGCACCCGGCGGATTTCGCGGAGCCCGGCGACCGGGTCGGGCACCGTACAAAAGCCGCAGGCGGACACGCCCGTATCGAAGGTCTGGCCGGGGAAGTCCAGGTTTTCGACATCGCCCAATTGCAGCGCACAGAGACTCCCGGTGCGATCTTTAACCAACTTAGCCTGGGCCAGCATCCCGGGGCTAAGATCGATGCCGACGACCTCTTCCCCCTGCCTGGGGTAGAAGGGGATATTTTTGCCGGTACCGACCCCGACTTCGAGGATTTTGCCCCGGACCAGCCGCCAGAGCGGCGCCCGGCGGCGGTCGCCCACGTCGAATGGAAGGGAATCATAGTAACGGGCGATGAAGTCGTAGCGCCGGCGAACTGACTGGTCTTTGGTTTCCGGCATCC
>CAZHIT010000253.1:0-3670 GCA_964533125.1 uncultured Candidatus Sumerlaeota bacterium | reverse complement strand
GGGACGGAGGTGAGGCGTCTTGGCAGAATACCTGTGCGCCGACGCGGGTTCGGCGGTCTGCCCCTGTTTTCTGGCAGAGGCGGGGGACTGCATCCAGTGCTCTCTGCTGCGGGGAGAGGAGCTTTGCCACTGCCGGTGGAGCGGTGTCTGCATCGGGGCTGAGTTTGGCTGGCGCAAGGAAGAACCCCGGCCGCCGCGGCCGGAAGTGCTGGCGGCCATTATCGAAAAGGAATACCTCAGCGCCGATACGGTGAAAATGAGCATCAGAGCCGACAATCCGGATTTGACGGCTGAGAGCCTGGCCGGCCGCTTTGTGCTGGTGCGGGCTGCTGATAAGCCCGTGACCTTCAATACCCCGATGGCGGTGATGGCTGCCGACCCGGCGGCCGGGACCATCACAATCCTGGCGCAGGTCGCCGGGCCCAAGACCAAGGCCCTGGCGGGCGCGAGCGAGAGGGTCTGGCTACGGGGGCCGTACCCGAACGGCCTGCTGGGAGCGGCGTACCTGGAGCGTCTGAGCGGCGGCCGGGCGCTGCTGGTGGCCCGGGGAGTCTGCCAGGCGGTTGCCGTCCCTGTGGCCCGGCAGTTGCGGGTGCAGGGGAACCAGGTGAGTGCGCTCATCGACCCCGGTCAGTCGGGGCGGGTGTTTATCGCGGCCGAGTGCGGCGAACTGCGCATTCCCATCCGGGAAGGCAGTCTATTGGAGGAAGAGGGGATGGGGCTGCTGCGGCGCATCCTGGCCGAAGAGGCGGTGGACCTGATCTTCAGCGGGGGGTCTGACGCCCAGCACAAAGCAATCCGGGGTGAACTGGCGCAGCTTAAGCGGCGCATTCCGCTGGTGGTGACCAACAATAACACTATTTGCTGCGGGGAGGGTATCTGCGGCAGTTGTCAGGTCGAGACGGCGGCTGGACAGCGGGTGCGGACCTGCAAAACCCGTCTGAACCCGGCCGATCTTTGGGGCTAAAGCGAATGGTAAAGGGGTGAACTATATGGTCAAGATCGTGGTTATCGGCGGCGGTTGGTCCGGCTGCGCCGCCGCTCTCGCTGCCCGCCAGGCCGGGGCGGAAGTTGTACTGCTGGAGCGCACCGATATGCTGTTGGGCGCCGGTTTGGTGGGGGGCATTATCCGCAACAACGGGCGGTTTACGGCTGCCGAGGAATCGATTGCCATGGGCGGGGGCGAACTATTCCGCCTGGCCGATTCCCTGGCTCGGCATCGGAATATCGCTTTTCCCGGGCACGCCCACGCCTCGCTCTACGATGTGGTGAAAATTGAACCGGCGGTGCGCCGCCTCCTGCGGGAGCGGGGGGTGGATATCCGCTGCGAAACCCGGATTACCGATATCCACCGCCGCGGGACCGCCCTCACCGCCGTTCTCAGCGAAGATGAAGAAGAATTTACCGGCGATGTTTTCGTCGAGACCACCGGTACCTCCGGGCCCATGGGCAACTGCCGGCAGTTTGGCAACGGCTGCGCTATGTGCGTGCAGCGCTGCCCCAGTTTCGGTCCCCGGGTGAGTATCGCAGCCCAAGCCGGGATCAAAGAGATGATTGGACGGCGTCCGGACGATGGTTATGGGGCTATGAGCGGCTCCGGAAAGCTGAACAAGGAATCGTTGTCTCCGGGGCTCCGGGCCCAACTGGAGGCGGACGGGGTGGCGGTTATCCCCCTGCCGCCGGAGTTGATTGACCGGAAAAAACTGGTAATGAAGCCATGCCAGCAGTACGCCCTGCCGGAGTTTGCCGAAAACATCGTCCTGCTGGACACCGGACACGCCAAAATCATGACCCCATTCTTCCCGCTCGCAAAACTGCGGCAGGTGCCCGGCCTGGAGCAGGCCCGTTACGAAGACCCCTACGCCGGCGGGCGGGGGAACTCCATCCGCTTTTTGGCCATGTCCCCCCGGGACGACCGCCTGCAAGTGCAGGGACTCACCAACCTGTTCTGCGGCGGCGAAAAGGCCGGTCTCCTGGTCGGCCACACCGAGGCCATCGTTACCGGTACCCTGGCCGGGAACAACGCCGTCCGGTCGGCGGCGGGCGAACCGCTCCTCTTGCTGCCCCGCACCACCGCTAGCGGCGATATCATCGCTTATGTCCGGGAGAACATGGCTACCCCGGCCGGGCTGAAGCAAAAATTCACCTTCTCCGGCGCCGGGTACTTTGAGCGGATGCAGCAGCTGGGGCTGTACACCACCGACATTACTCAAATCCGCGCCCGGGTGGAGGCGGAAAACCTGCGTGATATTTACTTAAAACCAATTGTTTAGGAGGGCGGAAAGGCGCATTCGGCGCTTTTTCGTTTTCTCATCGGCTTATTCCTGATTCGTTTCCGCCGGTGCAGGAAAAGAGGCGGTCGGTGTCCAATTCTGGGCCAGAGAGAGCCGGGGGCAGAACTGCCAGAATGGTGCCGTCTCGGTCGGCGGAGCACTGCGGCGGAATGGACGACCCCCGGCCGGAGGGGAGAGGTGAACGGATGCTCGGGGCGATAATCGGCGACATTGTCGGCTCCCGCTTTGAGTGGGACAATATTAAAAAGAAGGATTTTGCTCTCTTCACCGGCGCCTGTTTTGCCACCGACGACAGCATTATGACGGTGGCCGTCGCCAAGGCGATCCTGGAAAGCGAGGGGAACCCGGACCGCCTGGGTCCGCTCGCGGTGCAGTGGATGCAGACGGTCGGCCGGCCCTATCCCAACTGCGGCTACGGCGGGCGGTTTTACGGTTGGATGTACTCGGACGAGCCCCAACCTTATAACAGCTACGGCAACGGCGCGGCCATGCGGGTCAGCCCCTGCGGTTTTGCCGCCGCCTCCCTGGATGAGGCTCTGGATCTCGCCCGGCGGGTGACGGAGGTAACGCATAACCACCCGGAAGGCCTTAAAGGCGCGGCGGCGACCACGGCGGCCATCTGGCTCGCCAAGAGCGGGGAGGGCATCCCGGCTATCCGCGACCATATTGAGGCAGTCTATTATCCCCTGGACTTTAAGCTAGACGAAATCCGCCCCGGCTACCGCTTTAACGAAAGCTGCCAGGGAACCGTGCCGCAGGCTATCGCGGCCTTCCTGGAATCGGTTTCGTTTGAAGACGCCATCCGAAACGCCATTTCCCTGGGTGGGGACAGCGACACCCTGGCTGCCATCACCGGCGGAATCGCCCAAGCGTATTACGGCATTCCTGACCAGATCCGCGCGCGGGCCATCACTTATCTGGATGCGAACCTGCTGGGCATCCTGAATGATTTTGAAGGTAAGTACCCGCCGCCGGGGGGAAAGACAGCGTCCGGGATTTAGGTCAAACATCAATAGATGGGAGGCAGAGCAATGCGCCGCAAAGAACGCGAAGTCACCGAGAGAACGGATTTGGAGGTTATCCTGAAGTCCTGCCTGGTTTGCCGGGTGGCGGTAAACGATGGCGACGGGATCTACATCATCCCGGTTAATTTCGGTTATGCATGGGCGGGGGACAGTCTGGAGATCTATTTCCACGGGGCCAAGGAAGGAAAAAAGGCAGGGCTCCTCGCCCAGCCGATTCCGGCGGCCTTTGAAATGGACTGCGAGCACGCTATGAAAGAAGGGGACACCGCCTGCGCCTACGGTTTTCGGTACGCCAGCATCATCGGCAAGGGCATGGCCTCCGTGGTCGAAGATCAGGACGAGCAGATCCGC
>CAZHIT010000252.1:3271-3677 GCA_964533125.1 uncultured Candidatus Sumerlaeota bacterium | reverse complement strand
GGGGTGGTGCAGGCCGTCGGCATCCCGCGGATACCATCCACTTCCACGATGCACATCCGGCAAGCGCCGATCACGTTGATCTCTTCCAGGTAGCATAGGGTTGGGATATACAGACCAGCAACCTGGGCCGCCCGCAGGATCGTTGTCCCCGTTTCTGCCTGGACGACCTTGCCGTCGATAGTCAAGGTTACCATTGCCACAGTCAACACTCCTTTACACTTGGCTTTGAGTCAGCGTACCCGTCCGACCCCAAGCCTACTTTTTCACTATCGCCTTAAACGGGCATTTCTCCAGGCAGGTGCCGCATTTGACGCATTTGGCATCATCGATGCAATACGGCTCCTTGGGCTTCCCGCTGATGGCTCCCACCGGGCAGACCTTGGCGCAGATGCCGCAGCTCTTGCAC
>CAZHIT010000252.1:0-3254 GCA_964533125.1 uncultured Candidatus Sumerlaeota bacterium | reverse complement strand
GCTTCTCTTTAATGTGGGCGTCATACTCATCCCGGAAGTATTTGCGCGTACTCAGGATGGGGTTCGGCGCCGTCTGGCCAAGCGCGCAGAGGGAAGTGTTCTTAATCGTGTTCGCCAAGTCCTCAAGGGCGGCGATATCGCTTTCTTCCCCTTTGCCATCGCAGATCTTGGTCAGAATTTCGAGCATCCGCTTCGTCCCAATCCGGCAGGGCGGGCATTTGCCGCAGCTTTCGTCCTGCACAAACTCCAGGAAGAATTTGGCGATATCCACCATGCAGGTGTCCTCATCCATAACGATGAGCCCGCCGGAGCCCATCATCGCACCAGCCGCCACCAAAGACTCATAGTCCATGGAGACATCCAGGTGCTGCGTGGTCAGGCAGCCACCGGACGGACCGCCAATCTGGGCCGCCTTGAACTTCTTGCCTTTCTGAATCCCGCCGCCCAGGTCGTAGATGACTTCCCGCAGGGTCATCCCCATCGGGACTTCCACCAGGCCGGCCGTGTTGCTCTTGCCAGCGATAGCGAACACCTTGGTGCCCTTGCTCTTTTCCGTACCGATACCGGCATACCATTCAGCACCCTGCAGAATAATCGCCGGGATATTGGCGTAGGTCTCTACATTGTTGTTCAGGGTAGGTTTCAGCCACAGGCCGGACTGGGCCGGGAACGGCGGCTTCGGACGCGGTTCGCCCCGCTTACCTTCGAGCGATGCGATCAGTGCAGTTTCTTCGCCGCAGACAAAGGCGCCGGCGCCGATGCGGATGTCGACATCAAAGTCGAAATCGGTCCCGAACAGGTTTTTACCCAGCAGACCGTATTCTCTGGCTTTACCAATCGCCTGCCCTAACCGCTCTACGGCCAGGGGGTATTCGGCTCGGACGTACACATAGCCCTGGTTGGAGCCGACGGCGTACCCGGCGATGGCCATGGCCTCGATGATGCTGTGCGGGTCCCCCTCGAGGATGCTCCGGTCCATAAACGCCCCCGGGTCACCCTCGTCGGCGTTGCAGACCACATACTTCGGTTTACCAGACGCGACCGCCGTAAACTCCCACTTCTTGCCGGTGGGGAACCCGGCGCCGCCCCGGCCCCGCAGACCGGACTTCTTGACCACATCGATCACTTCAGCCGGGGTCATCTCGGCCAGGACCTTGGCCAGGGCCGCGTAACCGTCACGGGCGATATACTCTTCAATAATCGCCGGGTTGATAATCCCGGTGTTGCGCAGGGCCACCCGTTCCTGCTTGCCGAAGAAGTCAATTTTGTCCACCGTGGGAATCAGCACCACCGAACCGGGTTTCCGGTACAGCAGGCGCTCCACGATTTCCCCTTTGACCAGATGGGATTTGACGATTTCCTGGGCGTCTTCGGGGTTCAGCTTGCAGTAGAAAACCCCTTCCGGATAGATCACGATAATCGGACCCAGATCGCAGGTCCCGATGCAGCCGGTCTCGACCACTTTAACCGCCTCGGCCAGACCCTGCTGCTCGATCTCAGCCACGAAGGCGTTCTGGACCGCTTTGCAGTTCGACGAGATGCAGCCGGCGCCGGCGCAGACCAGAGCGTGCGCCCTATAACCGGCCTTACCGTCCGCGCTTTTGCCCATATCGCGCAGCCAAACCAAATCTTGCGCTTTGGCACGTAATTCCGCCAGTTCAGCGAATGACTTCATTATTTTCCCCCCCGTACAATTCATCCGGGTCGCGTCCCAGCATCCATCCAGCCGCATACAACCACCGCTGCTCCGGATTGCCGACCGATCCCTGCCAGAACCGCCGGCCATAGCCGGTCCTGCGCCTGCTGTGCCCGGTTTTCCCGACAGCAGGTTCGGCCCAACTTACCTGGTACGCTTCCCTGGTCGTTACCACTAACCTTTGGTGGGTTTTGGTTCCGTGCCCGCCCGGGTCACTTTCTCCGGAGAATCAATCGGCACCGGCCAAAACCCCACCCGGAGCAATCCGCTGCTCCTGCCGATAATCTACCCTACTCGTACTTGGCCAAAATCCCGGCGATCTTGTCCGGGGTCAGGCGGCCGTACACTTCACCGTCAATCATCATCGCCGGCGCCAGTCCACAGGCGCCGATGCACCGCAGGACATTGAGCGAGAAGCGGCCGTCGTCCGTGCTGTCGTCCACACCGATCCCCAGCTGCTGTTTCAAGGTTTCCAGAATCTGACCGGAACCCTTCACATAGCAGGCCGTTCCCAGGCAGACGCCGATCTGGTGCCGCCCTTTGGGCTTCATGGTGAACAGAGCATAGAACGTGACCACACCGTACACCTCGGCCAAAGGTACATCCAGGCCTTCCGCGATGTAAATCTGCACCTCTTTGGGCAGGTAGCCAAAAATCTGCTGCGCCTGGTGCAACACCGGAATCAAAGTCCCCGGCTGATCCTTATATTTGGCGATTACCTGATCCAGGGCCGCATAGCGATCATCCTTAGCCGAGCAGCAACCACATTTGCATTCTTCCGCCATACCAACAACCTCCTCCTGTCATGCCATCATCGTTCTCTCTGCCATAACCTTGGTAAAAAGACCAGCCGTCGCCGCACCACCACCCTTCAGTCCACTGTTTTCGGTGAGTTGAGTTAAGGCATTAACGGGTGTACAACAAAAAATGCCAAACCAAAGAAAGGTTTAGCATATCATGTTAAACATAACGCTCCCTTTCCAAACACGGGAGGCACAGTGGTTTCCCCTGTACCCAATGGTTGGCTGCCATATCCGCTGACACAGGCAGACAACTCGGTGAGCAAATATGAAGTTTTCGTGAGTAATATGTGATGTAATAATGTCTTCTGCATGATTCGTCAAAATCCTCTCTCCCCGCTAAAAAACCGTTACGATTGGAGAACGACACGAATATCAGTTAACGAGGAGAGGGAGAGAATTGCTGTACCTGGTAAGAATGATCGCACACTCGCGGCTGACCCAAGGGGCTAAGTTGATGGCACTAGCCGGTTTGCCCTGTTCTTCATGATTATCTGATCGGCTGAAGCTAATCAGAGCTGAACCTCCCCGGCTCAATCCAGCGGATCCGCCGTTCCCCGGCTGTTTTGCTCCGCCATTTCCAGGCGAAGCAGGCAAGCCTCCATCGCGCTGACCTCCCAGGGGTCGTGGGTGACCATGATGATCGTCCGCCCGCCGGCATTTTCCTTCACATACTTAACCGCCATCCGCTTGGCGGTTTCATCAAGCCCTTTAAACGGTTCATCCAAATATACCACCTGGCTCCTGGCCACCATCGC
>CAZHIT010000251.1:0-3712 GCA_964533125.1 uncultured Candidatus Sumerlaeota bacterium | reverse complement strand
GAGCCAGGTGAGGTGGCGCCGGTACAAAAACCCGGCCAGTAGCGGCCCGGCGGCAAAACCTAGGTTGCGCCCCAGGTACAGGAGCGAAAAGGCGGCCTTGCGGTTCTCGGGGCAAGTGAGGTCGGCGGTCATGGCCGCGAGCGCCGGCTGGGCGGCGGCGGCGAAGAAGGTGGCGGCGGCCAGAAAGTAGACGATGCTGAAACTGCGGCCCAAAAAGGCGCAGGGGATGTATCCGGCGGCGGTCGCGACCAGGCATAACAGCAGGGTCCGCTTGCGCCCGAACGCGTCGGCGGCCTTGCCCCCCAGGATAGAGCCGGGGACATAGACCACGGTGGACACAAGGGTGATGATCACCCCGGCCCGCTCGGCGCTAAGCCCAATAGCGTCGGTCAGGAGGATGGCCATAAAGGGCCCGACCAGATTGCCGACCGCGTTAATCATCTGGGCCAGGGCGATAAAGTACAAGCTGCGGGGCAACCCCCGGTAACTCACGGCGATGCGTCCCCCGGTCATACGCTCACCCCGTTTGCACAAAATACACACTCTTACCTTAACACCCTCCCCTGGTTTTGGCAAGCGGGGTGGCAAAAAATGCTTGACAGACTAGGGAACCTGTTATAAGATAAAGAACAATTACATCCCCAAAGACAATGACTGGAAGAAGTAACTGCGGTATGCCCCGCAAAGAGAGCAGGGTCCCGGCTGGAAGCCCTGCCCCGGCAGAGCAGCGAATACGCCCAGGAGTCGCCGGCTGAAAGCGCAAGCGAGTAGGCGCAGGACGGGTGCTCCCGTTAACGGGCAAAGCCCTCGGTGTACGCGGGCGGGTCTGTGTTCAGCAGATCCGAATCGGCGGCAGCGGCGGCGGATGCGAAGCGAGGCCGGCTAAGGCCTAATCAGGGTGGTACCGCGGGCGAAGGCCCGTCCCTACAGGGGACGGGTTTTTTTGTTTCCCCGGCAGCCCCCCTTCGCTCCCCCCTCGTTGCAGCCGTGCTCTCTGGCACCGGCGGCGGATTGAGCGGGACCGGTGCGCCGGTCCAAACAGGGTGGTACCGCGGTGTTGAACCGTCCCTTTTCGGGGATGGTTCTATTTTTTTGTACTGAAAAGGGGGGATGCCGGACAGAGACCTGGGTTACCAATCATCACAACGAAAAGAAAGGATTGATCTATCATGCATCGGAGAATTGCCGCGCTGACCCTGCTCCTGCTGGCCGCCCTCCTCCTCGCCGGCTGCTCCTCCCCCGCCCCCGCCCAACCGGACAGCCTCGTCATCGCCCAGGGCGTGGACGCCACTACCCTGGACCCGCATATGCACGCCGAGACCACCACCGGCAATGTCTGCAACCAAATCTTTGACCGCCTCCTCACCCGCAACCAGGATATGGAGCTTCAGCCGGACCTCGCGCTGTCGGTGACCCCGGTGAGCGACCTGGTCTGGGAAGTTATCCTCCGCCCGGGGGTGACCTTCCACAACGGTGAAGTGTTTGACGCAGAGAGCGTGAAGTTCAGCATTGAGCGTATCCTCGACCCCGCCAACCACTCGCCCCAAATCGCGAACCTGAGCGTGATCGAGCGCGTGGACATTGTGGACCCCTACACCGTACGGATCACCACGAAACAGCCCTACCCCATCCTCCCCGGCCGCCTGGTGCTGCCGATGGTCCCGCCCCAGTACATCGCTGAAAACGGGAATGAGCATTTTGCCCAAAACCCGGTCGGCACCGGCCCCTACCGCTTCGTCAGCTGGACCCGGGACGAGGCGGTAGTCCTGGCGGCGAACCCCGAATACTGGCAGGGTGAGCGGCTTATCCCCGAAAACGCCACCCGACTGGCCGAACTCCAGAGCGGAGCGGTGGACCTGATTGTGAATGTCCCGCCACACCAGGCCGCCACCCTCGACGCCGGGGCGAATACCCGCGCCGCCCGTACGCCCAGCGGCCGCATCATCATCGTCCAGCTCGTGACCGACCGCGGACCCCTTGCTGATCCGAGAGTGCGCCGGGCCTTAAACCACGCCGTGGATGTACCGGGGATTATCGGGAGCATCCTGGAAGGCAACGGCCGGCGCCTGACCCAGCCCCTCACCTCCCTCGACTTTGGCTTTGACCCGGCGCTCCCCGGCTACACCTATGACCCCGCGAAAGCCAAAGCCCTCCTGGCCGAGGCCGGTTACCCGGACGGCCTGGAGATTACCTTCGATTCCCCCGCCGGCCGCTACGCCATGGACAAAGAAGTGGCCGAGGCCGTCGTCGGCCAACTGGAGGCGGCGGGCATCCGGGCCAAGCTGCAGATTAACGAGTGGGGCATCCATGTGCAAAAGATTTTGGAGAAAAAGATGACCGGCGCCTTCCTCATCGGCTGGGGCACCACCCTCTTTGACGGCGACGCTACCCTCTACCCGCTGTTTCGCACCGGGCAGCGCAACAGTTTTTACAGCGACCCGGCAGTGGACGCGCTCTTAGATGAGGCCCGCTCCATCCTCGACGCCGACCGGCGGGAGATGCTGTACCAGACCGCCGCCGCCAAACTGACCGCCGACGGAGCCATCCTCTTCCTCTACCAGCCGGAGGATATTTACGGGGTGAACGCCGACCTTAAATGGCAGCCCCGGCCGGACGAGCAGATCTTCGTCGCCGAGATGGAGTTTGGGGAGTAAACGGACGCGGGGCGCCCTTTCGGGTACCCCGCGATCTGTCGGTTCATATGGATGGAGCTAAACGATACGCTCTGCCACCCGCACCAGGTCGTACAGGTCTACCCGGCCGTCGCGGTTTAAGTCGCAGGCCAGATCGTACCCGTCTTCCCCCTCCGCCCGGCCGTAAGCCAGCGCCACCCGGACCAGGTCCGCCAGGTCGACGGCGCCGCTGGCGTCAACATCGCCGGGACTGGGGGTAATGACCACGGTCACATCCTCGGCCGCAAACACCTGGGGGATCTCCCCGTCGTCCTTCAGGCGCACCTGCACCGTCGCCGTCCCGGCGGGGTACTCTAGCCCCGTCCCCGGGGTATTGAAGCTAAACGCCGCTTCCCCCGCCTGCCGGGCCCGGAAGGTGACCGTCCCCAGCACCGCCGGTTCGGTCAGGTCCACGCCCAAGCCTTGGTAATAGGGCTGATCCGCCTGGAAGAACACCGACCCCGGGATGCCCTGGGCCGCGTCGCCCGCGAAGCCGAAGTTCGTCGGATAGGGGATAAGCGCGAAGGCTTCGCCCGGGGTCATGTATTTCCCGTCTACGGTAACCACTTCCACTAGCGCTGGGTCAAAATACAGGCTCAGCA
The DNA here is from genome assembly GCA_964533125.1 of uncultured Candidatus Sumerlaeota bacterium. Taxonomy (GTDB): domain Bacteria; phylum Bacillota; class SLNR01; order SLNR01; family JBMNPB01; genus CAZHIT01. The sequence goes on along the minus strand of CAZHIT010000251.1, from coordinate 438 downwards.
GCACCCCGCACAGGTCAGTCACCCGCTCCACGGTAAACCGCGCCTGGAAAGTATCGCCGGGGCTGACCGCCGGGCGGTCGATTTGGCACCGCACCACCGGCTGGGCCGGCACGCTTACGGTCAGGTCCGCCGTCCCCACCGCCGTCTGGCCGGCGCTGTCGGTAATCCGCAGGCCGATTTGCCCCACCCAGGGCTCGCCACTGTAGGTGGTGGGAATGCCGCAGACGGCGCTCACGCGGGACCAGTCGACGCTGAGGTAAGGATTCGCAGCCAGGCGGTCGGCCGCGCCATCCCCGTCGGCGTCCTCGCCCCAGGCGCTGCCCAGGTCGTAGACCCCGTCGCCGTTTAAATCCCATTCGTACCGGACGATCCGCTCGGCCGGGGTTGTGGAACCGCTGCCGGAGAGGAGCAGCCGGTCGCCCACCCGGATGGCGTAAG
>CAZHIT010000250.1:0-3734 GCA_964533125.1 uncultured Candidatus Sumerlaeota bacterium | reverse complement strand
GGGCGGCTGGTGGACGCCGGCGATTCGGTGGTGGTCATCGAGCACAACCTGGACGTGATCAAGACCGCGGACTACAGCACCGACCTCGCGCCCGAAGACGGTAACCTGGGCGGGCGGATTATCGCCCAAGGGACCCCGGAGGAGGTCGCGCAAAACCCGGCCTCGTACACGGGGCAGTTCCTGCATAAAGTGCTGCCCGGGCTGGCTGGCCTGACCGACGCCGGAGCGTGAGACGATGGAGATAAGCGAGCAGTTAGCCCTCCTGCCGGAAAAGCCGGGCGTCTACCTCATGCGGGACCAAAACGGGGAAATCCTGTACATCGGCAAGGCGTTGTCCTTAAAACAGCGGGTGCGCTCCTATTTCCAGACCGGCCGGAGCACGACCTTAAAAACCCGGGTGCTGGCGAGCCAGATTGTCACCATCGACACGATCATCACCGATTCCGAGCTGGAAGCGCTCATCCTCGAGTGCAACCTAATTAAGAAGCACGCGCCCAAGTACAATATCCGCCTTAAGGACGACAAGCATTACCCCTATATCCGTATCACCATGCAGGAGGATTTCCCCCGGCTGATGATCGCCCGCTCCATCCACAAAGACGGCGCCAAATACTACGGCCCCTATATCAGTTCTTACGCCGTGGACGAGACCCTGCAGCTGCTGCGCGCCATCTTTCCCCTGCGCACCTGCCGGAAGGACATCGGCCGGGAACACCCGGAGCGGCCCTGCCTGAACTACCACATCAAGCGCTGCCTCGCTCCCTGCCAGGGCTTGGTGAGCCGGGAAGTGTACCGGGCGATGATCCACGAGATCTGCCTCTTTCTGGAGGGAAGGCAGCAGGACCTGGTGAAAGACCTGCGGACGAAGATGCAGGCGGCGGCGGCCAGTTTGGAGTTTGAGCAGGCGGCGCGCCTGCGGGACCGCCTGCAGGCGGTGGAGCGGGTGGTCGAAAAGCAGAAGATTATCTCCAGCGCGCTTGAGGACCAGGATGTGGTGGCCATTTCCCAGAGCGGGGACGACAGCTGCGCCCAGGTGTTCTTTATCCGGGGCGGCAAACTGCTGGGGCGGGAGCATTTTGTCCTCAGCGGCACCGGGGAAACCGAGCGCAAAGAGGTATTAAGCGCCTTCCTCAAGCAGTACTACAGTAACACCCCCTATGTACCCCGGGAACTGATTCTGCCGGAAGAAATTGACGAGAGCCGGATCATCGAGCAGTGGCTGCACAGCAAGCGCGGGGCGGCGGTGAAAATCCAGGTGCCCAAGCGGGGCAAGAAGCGGGAGATGCTCGAACTGGTGGAGAAAAACGCGGTCGAAGTGCTGGAGCAGCTGGCCGAGAAGCGCCGCCACGACCTGGAGGCGACGGAGGGGGCAGTGGCAGCGCTGCAGGAAGCATTGGCTCTGCCGGTACCCCCGAGCCGGATCGAGTGCTACGACATCTCCAATATCCAGGGCACCGAGGCGGTCGGCTCGATGGTCGTTTTTGTTGGCGGCAAACCGGCGCCGGCGGAGTATCGCCATTTCCGGATCAAAACGATCGAAGGCCCGAACGACTACGCGATGATGCGCGAGGTTTTGGACCGGCGCTTTAAGCGGGCGCTGGCTGAGCGGGAGCGGGGCGAGGGGAAGGGTAAATTCGCGGCGCTGCCGGACCTGCTGGTAGTGGACGGCGGCAAAGGCCAGCTGGGGGTAGCGGTGGAGGTCCTGCAGGCCCTCTCACTGTCTTCCATCCCGGCCATTGGTCTCGCCAAGGAGTTTGAGACGATTTTCCGTACCGATGGGCAGGAACCGCTGAGCCTGCCGGATTCGCCGGCCCGGCATTTGCTGCAGCGCCTGCGGGATGAGGCGCACCGGTTTGCGGTCACCTACCACCGCAACCTGCGCACCAAGCGGATGGTCGAATCGGTCCTCGACCGGATTGAGGGCATCGGCGCGAAGCGGCGGGTGGCCTTGCTGAAAAAATTCGGCTCGGTGGCCGCGATCAAGGCGGCGACAGTGGAGGAGATTGCCGCCACCCCAGGCTTAAATCCCGGCCTGGCGCAGCGGGTGCGGGACTACCTCCTGACGGCGGAACCGGAGTATCCCGGTCCCGGCCGGACAAAAAGCCGGTTGACAGGGAAACGGGTATCTGATAAAATAATTAAACAAGTCCATCGGGTCAGGAAAGACGATGACGGAGACCAGTAGGCAGGCGGGGCCGTCCAGGGAGTGCGGGCTATAAACTGCGAGCCCGCGCCGCGCCAAACTGCTAAAACCCCCTCCCGAGTTGCCGGCAGAACGCTTTAGCCAGTATGCCAGGCCGGCTCCCGCCGTTAACGGGCGCCTGACCGGAGGGTCGGGTGCGGAGTGGATCCCGGCTAAAACCGGGGTCAATTGGGGTGGTACCACGGGAGCACAAGCTTTCGTCCCTGCGGGGAGGAAGCTTTTTTATTTGCCTCCCCGCCGATACTATCTAGCGGTTTACCGGAAAGAGGATGCCGGCCGGACCGGCCGGGGAAGGTGGGAAAGGTATGGATGGGAAAATCGGGTTTATCGGGGCCGGCACGATGGCCGAGGCGCTGATTAAAGGGATGCTGCGGGAGGCGATAGTGCAACCGGAGGAGATTATCGCGAGCGACGTGATCCCGGACCGCCTGGCTTATCTGGAGGACAAATACGGGATTATCGCCGGGAAAGACAACCGGGAGGTGGCGGCGGCCGCGGCGACGGTGTTTTTGGCGGTGAAGCCCCAAGTGATGGAGCGGGCGCTGCTGGATATCGCGCCGGTGATCACCCCGGCCAAGCTGGTCGTCTCGATCGCCGCCGGTATCACCACCGAGTATATGGAAAGTTACCTGCGCAAAAACGCCCGGGTGGTACGCCTGATGCCCAACACCCCCTGTCTCGTGGGGGAGGGTCTGATCGCGCTCTGCCCGGGGGTGAACGCCGGCGAGACCGAGGCGGAAGAAGTAAAGCACCTGATCGGGTGCATGGGCAAGATCATCTGGATTGAAGAAAAAATGATGGACGCAGTGACCGGACTCAGCGGCAGCGCCCCGGCCTATGTCTTCCTCCTGATCGAAGCCCTGGCCGACGGCGGGGTAATGGCCGGGTTCTCGCGGGAGCAAGCCGTGCTCCTGACTGCCCAGAGTTTCCTGGGGGCGGCCAAGATGGTGCTGGAGAGCGCCGAGCATCCCGGTCGCCTGCGGGATATGGTCACCTCCCCCGGCGGCACGGCCATCGCCGGAATCCACGCCCTGGAGGAGCGGGGGGTGCGGGCAGCGCTGATGAACGCGGTGCTGACGGCGACCGAGCGTTCGAGCGAACTGGGCAAGAAAAACAAGCCTTTCCAGGGCAGCAAGCAGGCCGAGCACCGCTGAGCTGCGGGCCGGACGGAAAAATCCCGGGGGAATTAAAGGATTTTTCGGGACGGATATGCAATAATAGTAGACTATGGACTGCAAACGATGCGCGCAAACGAGCGAGGAGGAAAGAGCGTGGATTATCAAGCCATCAGGCAAAAAGCCAAGGAAGCGCTGCACCCCCGGTGCCGGGTCTGCCCCGTCTGCGACGGGCGCGCCTGCGCCGGTGAAGTGCCGGGGATGGGCGGAACGGGTACGGGGGCGTCTTTTCAGGCGAATATCGCCGCCCTGGCCGATTATAAGCTGAACCTGCGGACGATTCACTCCGCCAAGGACCCGAGCACCGTCACCATGTTGTTCGGTCTGGAGCTGAAGACCCCGGTGCTGGCCGCGCC
>CAZHIT010000249.1:2421-3788 GCA_964533125.1 uncultured Candidatus Sumerlaeota bacterium | reverse complement strand
GTACGACCGGTAGCCGGAGATCGCGAAGAGTTCATAGCCCTCCACCTCTGCGGCGGCAAACAGGGCTTCCAGGGCAGCGGCAGCTTCCGGGCGCAAATATTTCTGCGGCCGGTCTTCTTTAAACGGGAAAGCCACCTGCGGCTTGACTAACCCGGCCGGGACATAATCAGGCGCCAAATGGTACACCTTGTTGACCAGGACCATGATACTCTCCGGGTTCAGAGCGGCTCGCCCCGGCTCGTCACCATCCGGCGGTTTTGGCTTGTCCGGGTTATCCGGCGTATCCGTCGGATCAGGCTGGTCCGCCCCGGGGTCAGTATCGGTCGCCGGCAAGTCATCCGCATCGGTATCAACCGGTGGCGTCTGGGCCGGAATATTGGCGTTGCGGCCGTAGGTGCCGGCGGCGGCGACAAAAAGCAAGGTCGCGGCCAAAGCGATAATTATCACTAATCGGTTCTTACCCATAATTTCGTCCCCCAATTGTCAGCTTGTCTTCATGATAACACAGTCGTCGTTTTGTGTCGATTTGTTCCGGGGGAGAAAAAGGGCATAAACTTGTGATTTTCGCCAATATTCAAACTAATTCCGGGTTTATTTCGTCTCTTTCGCGGCGCCGTCACCGGCGGTTCGCCCGGCTTCGCCCGCCATGTCGGTTAGCGCCGCATCAGCTCTGCCGCGCCTGGCCGGCGATCATGTCAGCAAAGACCGCCACCAGGTTCGGGTCAAATTGCTGGCCCGCACACCGCTGCAGCTCGGCCACTGCTTTTTCCACCGTCACCGCCGCCTGGTAAGGCCGCCCGTGGGTCATCACATCGTAAGCATCGACGATACTGATAATCCGGGCCAGCAGCGGAATCCCCTCGCCCTGCAAGCCACGGGGATAACCGTTTCCATCCCACCATTCGTGGTGGGACAAGATCTCCTCCGCGACTATCGCCAGGTCGGGGGTGGATAAGGCGATGCGGTAGCCTTGCTCGCAGTGTTTTTTCACCGCTTCCCACTCCGCTTCGTTTAGCCTCCCCGGATTGTCCAAAATCCGGTCCGGGACGGCGATCTTCCCGATATCGTGCATCGTGGCCAGCAAAGTCAGCTTGTCTAAATCCCCGGGGAGTAAGCCGATGGCCGTGCCCAGGTGGGTGGCCGCCGCCGTCAGGCGCTGGTTGTGCTCCTGCGTTTCCTGCGTCCTGGTCTCCAGCGATTTTTGCAGCGAAGTGAGGACATAGCTGCGGGTGCTGCGGCTCTCCAGCAGCTTTTGCCGGTACATCCGGTCTTCGGCCTCTTTGATCAGGCTTTGCATCGTTTGCTGCTCCTGTGTTTTGGTGGCGACCCCCAGGGCCATGCTCAGCGGAATCGGGCAGTCCTCGCTT
>CAZHIT010000249.1:0-2397 GCA_964533125.1 uncultured Candidatus Sumerlaeota bacterium | reverse complement strand
GCAGGCGGCGGCGATGCGCGCCATGATCTTCCCGGTGGCGGCCTCCGGCGTCCGCGGCAGGAGGATGGCAAACTCGTCGCCGCCCCAGCGGCAGATGATGTCCTCGTGGCGGCAGGAGCGCAGCAGCACCCCGGCGGCGGTCCGCAGGCAGCGGTCACCCTCCAGATGCCCAAAGGAGTCGTTCACCAGCTTTAAGCCGTTTAGGTCCGCCAAAATCAGACTGAGCGGAAATTGCCGGCTGACATCCAGTCGCTTCAGTTCTTCTTCGAAGAAGTTCCGGTTATGCAGCCCGGTCAGGGTGTCGCGGAAGGTCAGGTACCGGATTCTCTCTTCGGCCTCTTTCCGCTCCGTGATGTCCGTGATGACTCCCTCGATCCAGAGGAAACGGTTGTCCGCGAAATAACTCCGCCCCATGGACTGCACCCAGCGGAGACGACCGTCAGCATGGATAATCCGGTACTCGTGCTGGTAACGGCGGGCGTGGCTAAACAGTGGACGGTGTTCGGCGGCCACCCGCTCCCGGTCCGCCGGATGGATCACATGCTCGTGCCATTTCACCTTCCCGGCGGATAAGTCGGCCGCCGGATAGCCGCTGATTTTCTCGATTTCCTGGTTGTAGTAAACGATCACCCCGTCGGCCACGCCGGTACGCCGGAAAACCGCCCCCGGCATATTCTCCACCAGGGTGTGGTAGTGCTGTTCGCTTTCCTGCAGGGCTTTTTCCGCCAGCTTCTGGGCCGTAATGTTCCGGGTGATGCTCAGGACCGTCTCTACCCCGCCGGCGGCATTAAACTCCGGTACCACCCGGGCATGAAAGTATCTCTCCCGCTCGGCGGTGATCAGGTCGAAAAAGACCGAGACTTCCTGCCCGCTGGCAAACACCGCCTGCACTGCCGCCCCCAGTTGGCTCGCCACTGCCGGGGTCGCACCGGTCTCCAGGAGATTGTGGTTGAGCAGGTTCTCACGGCGGAACGCCGCCCCGATTTCTTTTTCCACCGCCGGATTCACATACAGCCGGCGCAAACTGCGGTCAAACCGGGCGATAATGTCCGGCGCGTTTTCCACCAGCGCCCGAAACTCCTGCTCCCTTTGCCGCAGGGCTTCTTCGGCCCGCAGCCGCTCGGTATTGTCTCGGATGGTTGAAATCCTAACCATGTTACTCTCTTGGGTAATCGTCCGGCCCCGCACTTCCACCGGTATCTTGCGGCCGCCCGCTTCACAGCCAAAGGCCTCGTACGGCTCGGTCCGGCCGCCGTTCATCTGACCCAGCACCAGCAGGCGGCTTTCCGGAGCAAACAGGTCCCCGATGCTCCGCCCCGCCAGGTCTTCCGTCCGGTACCCAAACAAATCGCCCGCCGCTTTATTCCCGTCGATAATCAGCCAGCGTCCCTCCCGTTTTTCGGAGATGACCACGGCCTCAAAGGCGGCATCCGATAACGCCCGGTCCCGCGCCGCATTGCTCTTCGCTTCGGCCTGCAACTCGCGCATCTGCTGCAGTTGTTCGGTCTGCGCTTCCTTGACTTGGGCCAGTTGGGCATTAGCCGCCGCCAGCTGCTGGTTCGCGCCGGTGAGGGCCGCGTTCAGTTCGATGTACGCCGCGTTCGCCTTCTGCAGCTGCTGCTCCGCCGTTTTCTGCGCCGTGATATCCGTAAACGCTCCCAGCATCCGCACTGGCTTGCCCGCGGCATCGCGCTGCGTTACCTCGCCCCGGTCCAAAATCCAGCGGCAATCCCCCTCGCCGGTCACGACCCGGTACTCGCAATCAAAGGCGGTAGTCTCCCCATTGAAGTGCCGCTTCAGCGTCGCCATCGCCCGCTCCCGGTCCTCGGGATAGATCCCCCGCTTCCAGGCCCGGCGGTACCCGACGATGTCTTCCCCGGAGAAGTCAAACAGCTTTTGCCACTGCCGGGTGGTATAGGCCTGACCGGTCCGCGTATCCCACTCCCACACCCCGCTTTGGCTGCCGGCCAGGGCGTACTGCAGCCGGGCCTCCGCCCGCCGCAAAATCTCTTCCTCAGCCGCTTCTTTTCCCGCCAGAGCCAGCTCCGACCCATAGCGCAGGATAGCGGCGCCGGTAAAGGTGGCAAACAATTCGATAATCGCCGGTTCCGCCCGCAGGGTAGTCCCGGGCAGGAGCAGGGTAAAATTACCCAACAGAGTGCCTTTGTGAACAATCCCCAGAAAGCAAACGCTGCCGATACCCAGCTTAGTACTTAGCCCGGCCGCCGTGTGAACCGGCAAACCGTTCGCCTCCAACAGGTCCGTCAGATCGGTATGGAAAACCCGATTACGGCACAGTAACTGTCGCATTTCTGCCCACAGCGGCCAGGCCCGCTGCGTCAGCTCGTAACCCACCGTCGTTTCGGCCATCTGCACCGCCGCGGTGTCTCCGGCAAT
>CAZHIT010000248.1:0-3801 GCA_964533125.1 uncultured Candidatus Sumerlaeota bacterium | reverse complement strand
AATGCGGTAAAGTACAGACCACTCGAAAAACTGCGAGGCACAATATATATACACTCCCCGCCGTCTTTCAATAGTTGCACCCCCATCGCCATAAACAAGAAGTACAAGTTAGGTTGACCATACACAATGTCTTGCATGATACTGGCTTCCACATCGTCCTTGCCGATTTTTTTGTAAGGCGGATTGGCAATCACAATATCGTATCTTTGATTGGGAATAAGCCCTGTCCATGCTAACTGATTTTCAGAAATAAAATTTACCTCAAAGACATTGAAGAGTACCTCAATGCCTCTCCTCTGTGCGATTTGCTGTACAATGCCCAGATTTTTCTTTAGCAGGAACAATATATCGGAGTTATTCTCATACGCATCAATGAAAATTTTCTTAGTTCCTTTTTTGATAAGCACATCTACAATGGCGGCTGACAAAATACCGCTTCCTGCTCCTGGGTCAAGTATTGAAACTGTATCACTAAGATTTCGGGACAAACTGGACATATACTCAGCTATGGCAGCAGGAGTAAAAAACTGACCGATTTTCTTCCGCTCTGTTTTAGATACCGTATCTAAATACGATACTGTATTATCATATATCGTCCTCGCAAGGCTCATGGCGCACCCCGCTTTCTGCGTGTTTTGATTAAAGTAAATATATCATAAATACTTGCAGTTTTCAACGAGTATCTTGGAAAAAATCATTTGCCCCCTTGACAATCTCTGTGCGATGTCCCCCGTTCAGTAGACAGGCAAAACCAACGGAAAGCACGATGGCTCGCAGTGTAGCGCAATATCTCACCCGGTAATGGGGCCAACCCGGCCGACGAGCGGATTCTACCCCAGGACCCCTGTCCCGTCAAGGGACGCTCCGCTTGCCTCGGCACCCTTGACTGTCCAGGTGCCCTGGTCTTGCCGTATGGTCTGCCGGCCGGGTTTGGTCTGCTATCTGCTCACCATACTTCTGCTTGCTTCCATATAATACTCCTCCGGGGTAAGATAGCCGTTGGACTCATGCAGTCTGATCCGGTTGTAGAATATGTAGACATACTCGAAGACCGCTGCCCGTGCCTCCTCCCGGGTCCGAAAGCGCTGTCCTTGCAGCCATTCGTACTTCATCTTACCCCAGAACGATTCCTTTGGAGAGTAGTCCCAGCAGTCCCCTTTCCGGGACATGCTGCAGGTGAAGCGGTACTCGCTCAACCAACGCAGATAGTCTTTGGAGTCGTATACGCTGGTGTTTATCACCCGGGGAACTACTACTCCGGGTGCAAACAATATCCCTTGACTTTTGCTCCCTTCTTACATCTGGATGTTCATTTCGCAGGAAAGCAAGAAAGCAGCCAATCCGAAGACTGGCTGCTTTTCTGTACACAATACTCTTACCCGGCCACTCTAGACCCCATCCGGCTGGTCCTGCGGCGACGTAATCGCGCCATGGTGTTCGCCGTGATGTTCAGAAGCAACTGGAAAAACTACAATCCCGCATTTGGGGCAGGCCACTTCCACCGGTTCGGCCTCGCTGAGGACATCCTCCTCAAAATACACTGTCTCCCCGCAGTGGGGGCATTCCGCTTCGACGAGATCGAGGCTTTCTTCCTGGTCGTACACCGCGTCCTCGAGGTCACCCAGGTCTAAGTCGATGGCCTCAAGGTACTGGGCCATCTCTTCCTGCCGGTGGCTAATCGCCTGGATTTCCCGCGCCATCTCGGAGAGCACATCCAGCACGCCAGAGGTTATCTGTCCGTCCTTGTTGTTGCCCGCTACACCCAGGCCGCTTGCCAAACCCTGTAAATACGCGACTTTCTCGGCTAATCCCGTCGTCAATGCACACCCTCCCTCAGTCCCGTGTCGGATATCCTACACCGGTTAATCTAACCGAAACCGGCCAAAATATACCTCGCGGAACGGGTGGGGTCAGGCGGCTAGACGCGCTCGATGTACTGGCCGCTGCGGGTATCTACCCGGACGACGTCGCCTTCGTTAATGAAGAAGGGGACGTTGACCACATAGCCGGTCTCCAGGGTAGCCGGTTTGGTGCCGCCGGAGGCGGTGTCGCCCCTAAAGCCCGGCGCCGTCTCAGACACGACCAAATCGACCGTATTGGGCAGGTCCACCCCGAAGGATGCGCCCTCGTGGAACATGATGCCGATAATGGTGTTTTCTTTAAGGTATTGCATCGCGTCGCCAAGCTGATCCTGCCGCATGGTTACCTGCTCGTAGTTGTCGGTATCCATAAAAATGTAGTCGTCGCCGCTGACGTACAGATACTGCATCTCCCGCCGCTCGATATGCGCCCGGTTCAGTTTTTCCCCGGCGCGGAAGGTCCGCTCGGTTACGCTCCCGGTCTTGACGTTGCGCAGTTTCGCCCGGACGAAGGGTGAGCCCTTACCCGGCTTCACATGCTGAAATTCCACCACGGAGTAGACATCGCCTTCGAGTTCGATCGTGACCCCGGTCCGGAATTCGTTAGTAGAAATCATTTACGATAGCCTCCTGTGTCAGATTACTGCTGTCGCAGTGTATACGCTTATTAGCTTTAGTTTACCCCGCAGCGGTGGAATATTGCTTATACTATCGTGAGTGCTTTCGGTGCTTCGGTCAGGTTCTCGCACCCGTTTTCATTCACCAAAACCATGTCCTCAATCCGTACCCCGCCCCATCCGGGAAGATAAATGCCGGGTTCCACCGTCACCACCATCCCCGGTTCCAGGCGGCCTTCGTACCCAGGGCTCAGGCGAGGGTCTTCGTGGATGTACAAGCCCACCCCATGCCCCAGACCGTGGCCGAAATTATCGCCGTAACCGCTCTCCGCAATCAGGTTCCGGGCGACCGCATCCACTTCCGCTCCGGTCACCCCGGGTTTGATGGCCGCGAGGGCCGCCAATTGTGCCTGGAGGACGATGTCGTAAATCTCTTTTTGTTTGTCCGAGACTGACCCGAGGAACACCGTCCGGGTTAGGTCGGAGCAGTAGCCCTCGTAAACGCAGCCAAAGTCCATCTTAACCCCTTCCCCGGCGCCGAGCACCCGCCCGGTCGGCTGGGCGTGGGGCAGCGAGGCGCGGGGGCCGGAGGCGACGATGGGGTCAAAACTGTTGCCCGACGCTCCCTGACGGCGCATAAAGAACTCGAGCTCCAGGGCAACCTCGGTTTCGGTCAGCCCCGGTCGCAATACGCCCAGAATATGGGCAAAAGCGGCATCCCCAATCCGCACCGCCTGGCGGAGTCGCCGGACTTCAGCAGCGTCCTTAATCAAGCGTAAGCGTTCGACCAACCCCGTGGTCGGGATGAGCTCGGCGAAATCCAGTTTCTCCCGCAGGCCAGTCGCCGTCTGAAAGGTCGTATAGTCGGCTTCAAACCCAACGCGGGTGACCTTAGCCCGAGCCAGGATCTCCCGCAGGGTATCGGCAATCAGCCTTCCATGCCTTACAATCGTGAAATCTGGCGCTTCCGCCCCGGCCTGCTCGGTATAGCGGAAGTCGGTGAGCAGATACGCCGCCTCGGCCGTAATCGCGAGCCACCCCGACGAACCGGTAAACCCGCTTAAGTAGACGCGGTTTTCCGGCCGCATCACCACCAGGCAGTCGATTTCTGCCCCCGCAAACAAGGCTCTGAGCTGTTCGGTCCGGTTAGCCAACCCCCTCACCCCCTATCCAGGCTTGTACCGCCTGCAAAGCCAGTCCGTACCCGGCTGATCCGAGACCAGCGATGGTCCCCCGGCAAACCGGGGCAATAACCGACTGCCGGCGAAACTCTTCCCGGGCGTAAATATTGCTTAAGTGTACCTCGATGGCGGGAATCCGGACTG
>CAZHIT010000247.1:0-3802 GCA_964533125.1 uncultured Candidatus Sumerlaeota bacterium | reverse complement strand
GAATCGGCAGCAGCCGGGACAGCGGGCGAGCCGGCTCCGCCCGGGCAGAAGGAAGCAGATCCGGCGAAGGATGCGAAGGATCCCACGCCGCTAAACGGGCAATCGGAAAAACCGTCATAATCCCACCAATAACCAAAGGCAGCCGCAGGGGCTGCCTTTGGTTTGCGCTTCGGTTTAGCGGTAGTGGGGCGGGGTGACGCCGCAGAGGCGGAGGTGGGTGTACAGCTGGCCCCGGTGGTGGATTTCGTGCTCGTTGGTCATGTTAACGAGCGCGAAGAGCGGAACTTCCGGGCCCCAGGGCAGCTTGACGATTGCAGCCCACTGTTCGGCCGGCACTGCCTTCAGGGTTTCGAGGTTCTCGGCGGAGACTTTCTCGGCCAGGGGAATGGCTTCGCAGAGGCATTTCGGCATGGGGCTCTGGCCGCCAAAGCTGCCGGTTTTCACCCAGTTGCAGACCATGCACTCAAACCCGATGGAGTGGAGGAACAGGTCGGTAAAGGTCATGGATTCGGGGTAGGGTTTGTAGTCGGATTTGTCTTCGGGCATGGCTTTGGCGACTTCAATCGCGAGGCTGCGGATTTCCGCTTTGCGGCCGAGCATGAAATCGATGATCTTTTTCTCCATAGTATTCCCTCCTTTGATTACCCCGGCGTTCTTCCGGGATTTCTGCCTTAATTTTACCCAAGAGAGGAAAAATATGCAAGTACGTACCGGAAGGTAACCGGCTTGTCTCAGCATTGGCAGCGTGTCTGGCTCCTTGGAACTGGATACAGTGCGCAACTCCCGGATCAGAGGCAACCGATGGCCCCCTTCTCCGGCTCAGCGGCAGTAGACGATTTTGCCGCCGATGACGGTCATCTCCACCTTGATGTCGCGGATGGTCTCCGGGGGGACGGCACTCGGGTCATCCGACAGAACCACCATGTCCCCCAGCTTGCCCGGGGTGAGGGTACCCTTGCGGTCTTCCTCGCGCGAGATATAGGCGCTGCCGCTGGTAAACAGCCGCAGGGCGTCTTCGACTGAAATCCGCTCTTCCGGCTGGAAGACCAGGCCGGGGACGCTGTCCACCTGGCGGTTTACGGCGTTGTGAATCCCCAGGAGGGGCTCAAACCGCTCGATCGGGCAGTCGGACCCGCCGGAAGCGGGGATGCCGGCGGCCAGGATGGTCTTCCAGGCGTAGGTGCGCCGGGCGCGCTCCGGCCCGAGGTGCTTTTCGGTAATGGCACCGTTTAGGGCGACGAAGCGGGGCTGGAGTTCGACCACCGCCCCGAGGTCTATGGTGCGGCGGAGGATGGTGTCGTCCACGAGGCAGTAGTGGATGATCCGGTGGCGCGGGTCCGGGCGGGGGTGCGCGGCCTGGGCCTTTTCGATGGCGTTAAGGCAGGCATCGATGGCGGCGTCGCCGATGGCGTGGATGGCCACCTGCATCCCGGCGGCGTGACCGCGCCCGACCAAATCATTCAGTTCCGCCTGGGTGTGGATGGGTATGCCGCGGCTCTCGGGGGCGCTGGCGTATGGCTCACGCAGTACGGCAGTGAGGCCCCCGAGGCCCCCGTCCTGGAAGATCTTCATCGGCCCCACGGTAACGGCGTCGTCGCCGCTGCCGGTGCGGAGCCCCTGGGCCAGGAGTTCGTCTAAGGCAAAGTCCGATACGCAGAGGTTAGCCCGCACCGCCGGACCACCTTCGGCCCAAATCTCGCGGTACATGGCGAGGGTGGCGGGCAGGCTGCCGGAGTAGCGAAGGTCGTCGGTAGTCAGTGAGGTGATCCCGGCCGCCACCATTTTGGCCATCGCGAGCTTTAAGGCCGCCTTGGCCGCAGGGTAGGCGGGGGGGATAAAAAAGCGGCTGGTGAGGTTCATGGCGCTGTGCTCCCAGAGGAGGCCGTCCGGTTCGCCGTCCGCCCGATGGCCGATTTCGCCCCCCGGGGGATTGGCGGTGTTCCGGTCAATGCCGGCTAAGGTGAGCGCCGCGGTGTTGACCACGCTGGCATGGCCGCAGATGCGGGTGAGGGAGACTGGGTGGTTAGGCGCCGCCTGGTCAAGGTCTTCCCGGGTGGGGAAGCGGCCCTCGGTGAATCGGTTCTGGTCCCAGCCCCGGCCGATGATCCATTCGCCGGGCGGGGTTATCGCTCCTTGCGCCCGGACCATCGCCGCCAAGTCCGCGACCGAGGTGACCTCACGCAGATTCAGCCACTGCAGGGTAAGGCCGTAAGCCAAAAGGTGCAGATGGCTGTCGTTGAAACCGGGGACGAGGGTGCGGCCGTTTAAGTCGATGACCTCGGTGTGGGGGCCGATGTGGTCCTGGATGGCGTCGTTTTCACCCACGGCGAGGATGTGCCCGTCGCGGACGGCGACCGCCTGGGCCGCGGGGTTTTGCGGGTCGAGGGTGAGGACATTGCCGTTGATCAAAGCCAGATTGGCTGCTTTCATGCTTTCCACCTCCAGAGTTTGGCCGCCATAGCGGCGCTGCCCGATATTTCTTGCCTGAACGGGCATACTCGTAAGTATTCGACAGATACTGGAAGATTCATCTAACGCCGGAAAAATATTTTTGAGATGGCCTGGGCAGATAGAAGCGAGGGTGCACCGGGCGTCGGATCACACCGTCAGAGATGGGAAGAAGGAACGCTTGCCGGGAGTTCAGTGTTGGCCGGGGAGCGGTTGGCTGCTGCTGCATCCTGCAAAGGGAAAACGACCCTAAAGCCGGTTCGCTTAAAGGTCGTTTCTGTCTGCTGGCTGGCAAGTCTGTGAGACGTTTCTTGGTTGGGCGTTTGAGCCCGATCGATCTTGGTTGGAGTGGTTAGCTCCATCTTCCATGTAGAGAGTCTATACCCAAGGTTCTTTGGCTGAGTTCTTGCCCAATTTTTGTCTTGATTATAGCAGAACATCTATCGGCTGACCAATGGGCATTACTCAGTTCTTCACAGTGACCCCGCCGAAAGCGGCAAAGGCCTTCACCTGAAGAACTGGCGCGTCGGCGGCGGTCACACGGTTATCGGTCTCGTCGGCACAGCCGCCAAAGAGCGGAGTGGCGGTCATCTGGATGCGCCAGCCGGTGGGGACGCGGATTTCGATGCCGCCGAAAGCAACTGTGGCCTCGATTGCCGCCCGGCCCCCGTCCAAAGCGGCGTCGCGCAAATCGATCTCCCCGCCGCCAAAGACGCAGGTGACGCGGCCGCCCCGAAAGTTTTGGGCGGTGATGCGGGTCTTGAGGGCGGAGAACACGGTGAAGGCGTCGATGGTCTCATCCGTACTGCCGGCGGCGCCGGACTCACCCGGGCGGGCGAAGTTGGTATCACCCGGGCGGGCGAAGAGGATGCGCAGGCCAAAGAAGATGATGAACAGAGGCCAAATGTAGCGGAAGGAATCGGCCCCAAGCCAGCCAAACCGCCGCAGCAGAAAGAACGCGCCCACGGCGATGAGCCCCGCGCCCGGGACCATCCCGCCGCCTTGGCCGGTAAACTGCGCCACCCCCAACAGGATAAGGATGGCCGGCCACCAGGTGCTGATGAGGGAGCCGAACGAAAACCAGCCGAACTGATCCCCGAGGAAAGCGAGGCCGAGGGCGATGAGGATGACGCCAAAGAAGCTGCGGCCGTGCATGGATTATCCCTCCCCTGACTGTCCAAATTATTGATGAAGTGTTGCGCCACAATCATTTTATCATAGACGCCGGCCGTAGACCACCCTTACCGGGATTACTGGAAATATTTCCACCCAGCGTGGAAGTGAACCGGCAGGGAAGAGGCCAACTGTGCCGAAGATTAATAGCGTTGGAGGTGAGGGTATGGGCGGTTTGTAC
>CAZHIT010000246.1:383-3802 GCA_964533125.1 uncultured Candidatus Sumerlaeota bacterium | reverse complement strand
TGGTGGGCTTTGGCCCCAATCCGCCAATCCAGCAGGTCGTGGTCCGCGGTTTGGTCCGCCAGGTATTGGATGACGCTATTGCATAGGTCGACCTGGGCTTTCAGCGCTTCGTCCTCCTGGCCCGCCTCTTCGACGCCGGCCAGGCCGCGCCGCAGCACCTCGGCCAGGTAATGCGACAGGACCTCCCTGGCCTCGGCCGGGTCGAGCGCCGCCGTCTCCACCAGGACCTCCCGTGGGTCCAGACCCCGCAGCCCTTCCTCCAGGGCCAGATCGATTACCCTTTCGTACAGGCCTGGTTTTAATGCCAAGGTGATCACTCCATTCGGAAATACCTGCTACGGTTTGATCAATATCCATCATCTGGCCGGAGGATACCGGGACTGCCGATCTACCCCGTTTGCCCCGCAGGTTTACCCTCTTACTTTTCCACGGAATGTGCACATTCCCTCTTTTTGGTGGACAAAGGACCGGCGACGGCTTTAAGCCTCTACGCCCGCACCGGACACAGCCCGGCGGGTCAGGCGCCGTCCGAACGTTCCCAACCCGGGGATCAGAGCTGGCGCCAACTTGTGCAGAAAGCCAAAGGGAGCAACGCCAGTCGACGCTGCTCCCTGCTGTATTTGCTCCAATCCGGCCGATCCTCGTCTGTGACGGAGGGAAGATCATTTCCCGCGCAATAATCCTAAGGCCGGATGGCCACCCTGCTCTTGCGCCGCCGCACCAAGGCCCGCCCGCCCAAGCCAACCAATGCCGCCAACCCAACAATAATCCCATAAACCGCAAGGGCAATGGTGTTCGGCTGACTGAACCGGGCGGTGAAACTGCCATTGATGTCGACGACCTTGCGTCCTTCGGGCTGGCGGTACTGCGCCGGTACCTGGGGCACCCCTTCGGACGGGGGAAAGGAGCGGAGGTACTGGGCCAGGGCGGCCCACTCTTTAATCTCATTACCAGTAGCCGGATCAAGGATGACCTGGGTCTCGAAATCGGTAATCGGCTCCCCGGCGGCGTCCTTTGGGACGATAGAGAGCAGGCCAAAAGATTTCTCGCCCACCACCGACAGCATCTGGGCGGAGTAGAGCCCGGCCACCACCCGGTACAGCCGGTCCGCATCGAGCGCTTCCAGGCTGCCGTCGGGCCGCTGCAGGGCCGCGGCGGTAACTTTGTTGAAGATGAGCCGGTTGGGGTTAAAAGTGTAGTTCAAACCGGACATATACAGCTGGGCGGCGCTCATGATGGGAGCAACGGAGGCATCCACTTCGCAGACCGCCCGGAGTTCCTGGCCGGTAAGATAGACGGAGATGAGGGGATAGCCGGAGCGCCCATCGGGGCCGATGCCCAAGGGGCTGACGGCAAAAGCGTCGGCGACAGTGATGGGGCCGCGGACCAGGGAACTCCGGATTGTCCCTGACGGCACGATGGCGACGTCCACCGGTTCATACGCCTCGCCTTCGGCCTGCTGCACCGCATACCGGTAGGCGTCGCTGATCAGGCTCCCGAGGGGTTCCTCGGCGTGTTCGACGCCGATTTGAGCCGATGGCACGAAGCTGAAGGGGGTCTCAGCCAGGACGGCGTCAAACCCGAGGCCCAGAGGAGCCAGGTATTCGGCCTCCACCTGCTCTTGGAACCGCCCGATCGCGGCCTGCACATCCGGGGCAGCCGGCAAGGCTGCGTCAATAGACTGCAAGCGGTAGCGGACTGGTTCCCAGCCCGCGTCGGCCGGGGCGAGGGTCAGCACCCCCAAACTCTCGCCGTACTCCCCGGCGGAGACGATAGTCGTGCGGCCTACCCGGAGCGGTTCGGTGAGGCGGGTATGCGTATGGGCGCTGACGATCACATCTAATTCCGGCACCTGCCGGGCCAGTTCTTCGTCCTCCGAT
This sequence comes from uncultured Candidatus Sumerlaeota bacterium, assembly GCA_964533125.1. GTDB lineage: Bacteria > Bacillota > SLNR01 > SLNR01 > JBMNPB01 > CAZHIT01. The sequence continues at coordinate 1,922 of CAZHIT010000246.1, read as the reverse complement.
TGCGCCGGCGCTGGTTTGGTGCCGGCGTGGGATAGGCAGATAATCAGATCAACTTCCTCTGCCTGCAGCGCCGTCACCACCCGCCGGGCCGCCGCCACCGGATCGGTAAACCCGACCCCGGCCAGGGGCGCCATATCTGCAGCTTCGCGGCCCATGAGGCCAAAGACGCCAATACGGCGGCCGCCGCGCTCGATGACCAGGTATTCCTGCACCCCGGGGATGGCGCTTCCCGGATCAGACGATCCGTTATTGTTGGCCGCAGGGGCGATGTTAGCCACCACCAGGACCGGCAGGCGGTCGCCGCTGCGCTGGGCCGCCGCGAGACTATCGGTCAGACCCGCCAAACGGAAATCGAACTCGTGATTTCCCAAGGTAACTACGTCGTAGCCCATCTGCCCCAACAGCCGCAGGCCAGGCGCCGCGCTCGCAAAGAGGGGCTGAAACAGGGTGCCCATAGAGAAGTCGCCGGCGTCCAGCAGGATTAGCCCGGGGTCGGCTTGCCGCTCCACCTGGATGGCGCTGGCCAGCCGGGCATAGCCGCCGATGTAGCTTACGGTCCCATCCTGTTCGACCGGGAAGGGAAGGATATGGTCGTGGAGGTCGTGGGTAAACAGGATGGTCACCGGTTGGCCGGGGTTATCCGCACCTGCGGCCGGGAGGATAACCATCCCGGCGGCCAACAGTAAGAACAGCAGCCAGCCCAGGCGCCGCCGCATCTGCCGCATCGAATCACGCTCCCTGCTCTCTTTCGCCGTGGACCGGAACCGTAACCGGCTCCGGCCGCCGCTTGGGCCCCGACAGGCTAGATGGTCCACTCATCGTGCGCCACGCCCACCAGATACCAAACGCCGTTGCTTTCTTCCAGAATCAGCCGCAGGCTCCGCCAGTCCATCCCGCCGTACTGCGGATCGAACCCGGGGAAGTACAGCTCGATCATCGTGGCCGCCGGGTATACTTCCTTGATGTTGACCAGAGTATTGCCGGTGCCGAGGATGACGCCGTTGCCCACCTGCTTGGGGTTGGCAAAGTCCCGGTCGTAGACAAAGCGGTCGTAATAGCCGCTGAAGGTGAGGCTGATGGGGTCACCGCTCCCGTCGTAAGACCCCCAGGTGTAGGTTTGGGTATCCTGGAGGGCAGTACGGATTTGCTGGGCGGTGAGCACCCGGTCGCTTTCCGGGTCCACATGGGAGTAGGCGCTGAAGCGAACCCCTTTTTGCGGGTGGACATAGTCGGCGAGGTTGTCCAGGTCTTTCGCCTTCAGCAGCTGGGCAATCCGCAGAGCGGTCGTAATGGCGGAGGGGGGATGCTTAAGTGCCGCCGCTTCCTGCGTTAAGGCTTCTTTTTCAGCCTGCAGCGCCGTTACTTCCGCTTCTTTGGCCTGCAGTTCGGCTTGGAGGGCAGCATTATCACTGTTGCCGGCACAGCCGGTCAGGCTCAGGCTCAGGAGCAAAATCATCACCACGAGAAAAGCCATTCGCGAACGCATTGACCTCATCTCCTTCACCAGATAGTTCACCTGCTCCCAGCCAAATATCCGGC
>CAZHIT010000246.1:0-362 GCA_964533125.1 uncultured Candidatus Sumerlaeota bacterium | reverse complement strand
GTAACGGCGCCACTCGGCGCCGTTACTGCGGGTATTCCCATTATTTACTTACCGGCGACAATTTGCTATAGCGGCCGCCAGACGGTCGATATCCTCCCGGTTATTGAAATAGTGCAGTCCAATCCGCAGCGAGTTCTCCGCCCCGTAGGCCTCCCCGCCATGCACCGAAGCGAACACCCCCTGCTCCTTCAGCTTTTCGGTCGTCACCCCCAGGGCATCCGGGAAAGTGATGATGGAGATGCCGGAGCGGTTGGCTTCGGGGTAGCGGCTCCAGAGCGTGACACCATCGAGGGCGTCAATCTGCTGGTACAGGTATTCCGTCAGCCCCAGCACATGCGCGGCCACATCTCCCTTGCCCAGGG
>CAZHIT010000245.1:0-3843 GCA_964533125.1 uncultured Candidatus Sumerlaeota bacterium | reverse complement strand
CCCGGGGCGGACGGCAAAGGCTTCTTTAAAAAAGTCAAGGATGCCTTGGGGATGGATTGAAGACGAGAGGTTGGGGTGTATGGCCTGGCAGGAAATAACCGTGAGCGTCACCCGGGCCGCGGGTGAACTGTTGACTGTGGTTTTGCAGGACCTGGGGGTCGGGGGAGCGGTAATGCACGACCCGGCCTTAAATCAGCGGTACAAAGATCGGGGCGGCTGGGAGTACTCGGATCTGGAAACGGACCAGGGGGACAGCGCGGCGGTGCACCTCTCGGTCTATCTCCCGGCGGAAGCCGACCCGAACCCGGTGCTGGGGCAGATCCGGGTCACCCTGCAAACGCTGGCCGAAAACGGGGTGGAGCCGGGGGAGGGGACCATTACCTTTGGGCAGGTGCGGGAAGAAGACTGGGCTACAGCCTGGAAAGCGTATTACAAACCGACCCCGGTGGGCGAAAAACTGCTCATCCGTCCTTCCTGGGAAGAATGTGCGCTGCCGCCGGGGCGCCGGGAGATTGTGCTCGATCCCGGCATGGCCTTTGGCACCGGCACGCATCCGACCACCGTCCTCTGTCTGCAGGCATTGGAACGCCAGATCCGCGGGGGCGAAACAGTCTACGATATCGGCACCGGCTCCGGGATTCTGGCCATCGGCGCCGCCGTGTTGGGGGCAGCCCGGGTGGTGGGGGTGGATATCGACCCGGTGGCGGTGCGGGTGGCCCGGGAGAATTGCGAGCTAAATGGCGTCAGCAACCGGGTGGAAGTCCGGGAGGGTGACATCCGCGTCCTCGCGGGGGAAGCCCCGGCGACGGTGGTCGTCGCCAATATCATCGCGGATGTGATTATCGCCATCGCGGACGGAGCCGCGAATCTGCTGCGTCCGCGGGGCGTCTTTATCGCTTCCGGGATTATCCGGGAGCGGTACCCGGAAGTCAAGGACCGTTTAACGCGGGCCGGCTTGGCGGTCACCGCCGAAGCTACGGAAGGCGAATGGGTGGCGCTGACGGCAGTCAGGGAGTGAGGGAATGCACCGTTTTTTTGTCGGCGAAGAAGCATTTAAAGACGGGGGTTTTACCGTTACCGGCGGGGATGTGCACCATTTAACCCGGGTGCTGCGCCTGGTCCCGGGGGATCAGATTGCGCTCTCGGACGGCGCCGGCCGGGAGTATGTGGGCATAATCACCGGCATCAGCGCCGACCAGGTGACCGGGACGGTGGAGCGGGCGGCAGTTGTCCAATCTGAACCGGCGGTGGCGGTAACCCTGTTTCAGGGTCTGCCCAAGGCCGACAAGATGGAGCTGATCATCCAAAAAGGCACCGAGATTGGGGTGAGCCGGATCATCCCGGTGGCGACCGAGCGCTGCGTGGTTCGTTTGGACGATAAAGCGGCGGCGGGCAAGGTGGAGCGGTGGCAAAAAATCGCCCGGGAAGCGGCCAAGCAGTGCGGGCGCTCCCGTATCCCATCGGTAGGACCAGTCCTGTCCCTGAAGCAGGCGGTGGAGCGGGAAGCTGCTGGCCTCGATCTGGCGCTGATACCCTGGGAACTCGCCCGGGATAAGACCTTGAAGCAAGCCCTGCGCCAGGCGGGTGGAGTCCGCTCTCTGGGCTTGTTTATCGGCCCGGAAGGGGGGCTGGCGCCGGTGGAGGTGGAGTGTGCCGCCGCCGCCGGGGTGATCCCGGTGACCTTGGGCCCGCGGATCTTGCGGACCGAGACGGCCGGGCTGGTCGCTGCGACCATCGCTTTGTACGAACTCGCGGATTTGGGAGGTTAAGTATGGCGAAACGGGTGGCGTTTTTCGTCCTTGGGTGCAAGGTAAATCAGTACGAGGTGGAAGCCATGGCCGGGATTTTCCGGCGCGGCGGGTATACGGTGGTCGATTTCACCGCGCCGGCGGAGGTCTTGATCGTGCATACCTGCGCCGTGACCGCGCAGGCGGAACAAAAGTCGCGGCAGGTGATCAGGCAGGCGGTGCGCCGCAACCCGGAGGCGGTAATCGCCGTGACCGGTTGCTATTCGCAGATTGCGGCGGACCAGATCGCCCAGATCCCTGGGGTGGATGTGATTATCGGCACGGCGGAGCGGGGGCAAATCCTGACGCTGGTGGAAGCCGCCGCCGCCGGGAAAGCGGTCGCGCCGGTGATCAGCGATAGCCGACAGGCGGGGGACTTTGAGGAACTCCCGGTCTACGAGTACGCCAGCCGGACCCGGGCCTCGCTGAAGATCCAGGAAGGCTGCGACCAGTTCTGCTCGTATTGCATCGTCCCCTACACCCGGGGCAAGGTGCGCAGCCGGGCGCTCGGGGCAATTGTGGCCGAGGCCGAACGCCTGGTGTCCATGGGGTTTAAAGAGATAGTACTGACCGGCATTCATCTGGGGGCCTACGGGAAAGACCTGCCGGAACCGCTGCTGTTAACGGATGTCCTGGCCGCCCTGCAGGCGGTGCCGGGATTGGCCCGCCTGCGGATCAGCTCGATCGAGCCGACCGAGATCAGCGACCGGCTGCTGGCGCAGATCGCCGGTTCAGCGGTGATCTGCCGCCATCTGCATATCCCCCTGCAAAGCGGGGATGATACCGTGCTTGGGCGGATGAACCGCCGGTACAGCGCGGCTGAGTTCCGGGCGGTGATTGACCGGGTGCGCGCCGCGGTGCCCGACATTGGTCTCAGCACCGATATCATCGTCGGTTTCCCCGGCGAGACCGATGAGCAGTTTGAGAATACCTATGCTTTGGCGGCGGCGGTTGGCTTTGGCCATCTGCATGTGTTCCAGTACAGCCGGCGGACCGGAACCCCGGCGGCAAAACTGCCGGACCAGGTGCTGCCGGCGGTCAAGGAAGCCCGCAGCAAGCGCCTGATCGCGCTGTCGGAGGAGATGGCGGAGCGCTTCCATGCCCGCTTCATAGGAAAGGAAATGCCGGTGCTGGCGGAGCACATCGACCCCCGCAGCGGACTGCTGGAGGGCCTCACCGATAACTACATCCGGGTGTTCTTCCCCGGTGCGCCGGAGCAAAGCGGAGAGCTAATCCCGGTACGGATTACCGCGGTAGCCGGCTCTCAGGTGCGGGGCGAACCGGTCTGAGGCCAGGGGGACCGGGAATTATTATTTGCCGCGGATTGAAGGAAATAACCGTCAGGCCGGCGAAACAGAGAGGATGGGACCTTCAGCAGCAGGGAGGTGAGTTTTAATGTCCGATTGTATTTTTTGCCGGATCCGGGACAAGCAGATCCCGAGCAGTATCGTCTTTGAAAACGACAGCGTTCTGGCGTTTCGGGATATTCATCCGCAGGCGCCGGTGCATATTGTATTTATCACCAAGGAGCATATCCCCTCGCTTAAGCACCTCGGGCCGGCAGACCAGGCCTTGCTTACGGCGGTCTTTGCCGCCATCAACCAGGTGGCGGCTGAACTGGGCGTGGCTGAGAGCGGTTTTCGGGTGATTTCTAACTGCGGGAAGGCGGCGGGGCAGACGGTGGAGCATTTGCACTTCCATCTGCTGGGCGGCAAGGTTCTGGACTGATTTCAAGCGGTAAAACCGCCGGAATCCTGACGCCGGACGGCGATTCATTTGGGCCGGAGCCGGCGGCGATATTGACGCTTTTTACCTGTTTAGTGTATAATATAGTTTGTTATATTGGCTGACCTCTTGGATGCACTGGCCGAAACGCAAGCAAGGCAACAGGGATTGCCGCCTTATCGGTTGCAGGGCAGAGAGCCGAGTGCTAGCAGCGGGGGGAGGGAGATCAGTTGGCAGAGATCAGAGTAGGTAAGAATGAAACATTGGACAGCGCGCTGCGCCGCTTTAAGAAACAGTGTCAGCGGGCGGGTGTTTTGGCTGAAGTACGGAA
>CAZHIT010000244.1:1666-3851 GCA_964533125.1 uncultured Candidatus Sumerlaeota bacterium | reverse complement strand
GGGCTATCGGGTGCGGCGGAACGAAGACCCTGGCGGGGGATCGGCCGTAAAGTCGCTTGGGGAATGCCTGGCGGGGTTGGGGGCGAGGTGGTGAGGGGGGGCGACTGGGGACAGTACCCTCGGCACGCTCTCTGCCGGGGGGCCTGTCCCCATTTCACCGGCGCAGAAGAGACGGAGGCACACGTCACGCTCCACCCGCGTTCCGTCGGGACGTAGGGGCCGGACGCCGCGCCGGCCCGCCTTCGTCGCGTCCCCGTACCATCCGCCTGTGCCGGGGGGAAATGACCGGTCGTGGTTTGGCGCGGTTTGTGTGGCCGGCATGGTCCGGGTGTCCGTGGCGACGAGATCCTTCGACTGCGCTCAGGATGACCTGCCCGTCAAGTTACGACGGGGGCGGGAGGGCACGGCGGCCCTCCCCTACGTCACGGGGTGACGACGGGGGTAGAGCCAGGAGGGCCTGTCCCCGTGACACACGATAACCAGTAAACGAATAGGTTGGTTTTGATGGCCAAAGCGATTAACAAGGAATATGTGGATAAGTATCGGGTGATTTACCGGGATAATGTCTTGACCAAAAGTCTAACACCAATAGTACACCCGAATCCTGTTCCGAGGACATTCGGATCATGGATGAGTTCTTCCTTATCGCCAGAAGCTTAATGATGAGGTCCTGTGGGGGGCCGCATGATGGACGGGAAGGGTCTTAACCGGTGATCTATCCATTGCGGGATGTAATAAAAGAGCCACGGCTAACCACCGCGGCTCTTCCTTATGCGTAAAACTCCTCTATACCTTGCGTACCGGGAGCCAGGTCTCCGAGTAGGCGTAGTCAGTTCTCTCCGGGTCCATGCGGGTAAACGAAAAGCTGGGGGTATCGACGATCTCATACCCGGAGGATGGGAGCCATTCGGCGTAGGTTGCTGCCATGGTGCTCTGCAAGGTGGCGGGGAATGGTCCTTCGCAGGGGAAGACGGCCCAATCGGAGGCGGGTACGGGGACGCAGCTTAAGCCGTGGGCGGGGTCAGAGGCGGTGGTGAGGACGCCGATGAGGTGGGTAAGCTCTCCTTCTTCGCGCTCAAATCCGGCGTCGGCGGCCCAGGAGGCGCTGATAATGGCGCGGGGCTCGATGTCCTGCAGGGCGTGCAGGGCGGCGCGCTGCGCAGGGGTGATGCTTTCGGCGAGGCGGACGATGGCAGGGTTGACGCCTTTAAACTGCATGGGGACGCGGGCGCTGACGCCGACGAGGTTAAAAGCGGGCATACTGACGAGGCGGTATTCCATAGTTACTCCTCCTTTGACGGTAATAATGAAGGTGAGCTTGGGGAAGGTTTGGCTGAGGCCGCTGCGTTTTACTTCGGAGGGTAGGCGGCCGCACCAGCGGCGGAAGGCGCGGGTAAAGCCGTCCATCGACTGGTAGCCGTACTTAAAGGCGACGGCGGTGACGAGAGCACCCTGGGCAAGCTCGCGGCTGGCTTCGGCGAGGCGGCGGAGCTTGAGGTATTCGCCTAAGGTGTAGCCGGTGAGGTGAAAAAACACGGTGCGCAGGTGGTGTTCGCTGACTCCGGCGGCAGCGGCGATTTGCGCCGGGGTGAGGTCGGCGGTGAGGTTAGCTTCGATGCAGCTAACGGCGCGGTTGAGGGCGGCAAGCATCGGTTTTCCTCCTCTCTGAGGTTAGTATACCGGAAAAGCGGGCGTCGGACTCGGCCGGGCGCGGCGCAAAAAGTCGGAGGGAATGAAAATGCCAACGGCCGGCCGTTGGCGGTTGGGTGCGGTGGGGGGACGACGCTGGGTGGGCCGGCGATGCTGGGTAGGTTGACGACGCCGTTTGGGGCGGGTGAACGACGGATGCAGGTGAATGTGTGCGAGAAGCAGCTGTATTCCCCGGGCATCTGCCTTACCCTCTCCACGCCGCGGGCCGGCGGGGGAGCTTGACGATGACAATGGTGCCCTCGCCCTCCCGGCTAAAGAAGCCGATTTGGCCGCCGTGCTCGCTCACGACTTTCTGGCTGAGGGTGAGGCCGACGCCGGTGCCGGCGGTTTTGGTGGAGTAGAAGATGGTGCCGAGCTTATGCAGGCGGTCGGCGGGGATGCCGCGGCCGTTATCGCGGATGGTGAGACAGAAGGTGTGGGGTTCGAGGGGGAAGGTGGGGGACTGGGCGTCATGGGCGAAGGGTTCTAGGTAGCT
>CAZHIT010000244.1:0-1656 GCA_964533125.1 uncultured Candidatus Sumerlaeota bacterium | reverse complement strand
GAGACCAGTGCGTCGATCTGTGCCATTTCACGGTCTAGGTAGCTGGCGATGGCGGTGGCGTCGGCAAAGATTCCTAGTTCCACCAGACCGGGCACAGCAGGGCGGAAGGCCTGAATAGAGTTGCCGACGGTGCTCAGCAGCACCTGGCGGATTTGGTGGCTATCCATAACCACGGGGATGTCGGCGGCGGTCGGGGCCAGGGTGAGTTCCCCGCCGGCCGCGGCGACCTGGGTGGCGAGCGACGGCAGGGCTTCGGCGATGAAGGCGGCGGTGCCGATGGGTGAAAGCGCCAGGTCGCTCGTGCGGGTGAGTTCGAGAAACCGGCTGATGGTGGTCTCGATGCTGTCGAGTTCGGTCAGCATCAGGCGGAGGTATTCGCTCTTTTCGGCGTCGTGGGCGAGGTCTAAGCTCAGCAGCTCCAAAAAGCCGCGGATGGTGGTGACGGGGTTGCGGATTTCGTGGGCGGTACTGGCGGCGAGTTCACCCTGCAACTCTAACTGCTGCAACACCTGGAGTTTTTGCCCGAGGACGGCTTCTTCGGTGATGTTAACGCTGAAGGAGAGGACGCCGAAGAGGTTGCCGTCGGCATCCAGCAGGCGCCGGGTGGAGGTGCGGACGATGTTGTCCTTGCCTTCCCGGATAAAATGGTACAGGTCGTTGTTGAACTCGCGGCCGGTGCGGAGCGTGACCAGGGTGTGCTTAACCGGGTCGTAGGGGAAGGCTTGCTCAAAAGGCAGGCCGATTTTGTCGGGGCCGATAACCCGTCCCAGAAACTTGCTGTAGTTGGTGACGATGCCATTAACGTCGGTGACGATCAGGCTGGATGGGATGGATTCGAGGATGATTTGGAGTTTTTGGGCCAGGAGCTGACTTTGCAGGTGTGGATTATCCATTCAATCGCCCTCTTTGGTGTGGATTCCGGCCGGCCGGATGCAAGCCGTGCCGGGGGTACCTTTCCAAAATTCTGGCTTGAGCAGGAAATCCCTGCAAGCGCGGCAAGTATTTTATTGGGAGCAGCGGGCGGCGGCAAGGAAAAGCGGCCCCGATAGGGAATATTGAACTGAATAGAGCCGGCGGCGGCGAGCCCCGGTCAATCGGCAGGGAGGAGAGGATCGGATGCGTTTTGTGTGCCCGCTCCTGGTGGTGGAGGATATGGCGGTGGCCCGGAAGTTTTACGAGGAGGTTTTGGGGCAGCAAGTGCGGTACGATTTTGGCGAGAACCTGGAGTTTGCGGGTGGTTTTTCGCTGCACCTGGGCGAGCATTTCCGGCGGCTGCTGGGAGTGACGGCGCCGGTGGTACCAGACGCGGCCCCGCGGTTTGAGCTGTATTTTGAGGCGGAGGATCTCCCGCCGATCGCGGCGCGGCTTAAGGAGCTGGGGGTGCGGTTTGTGCATCCGCTGCGGGAGCAGCCCTGGGCGCAGCGGGTGATGCGGGTTTATGATCCGGATGGCCATGTGGTGGAGATTGGCGAGAGTATGGACGCGGTGGTGCGGCGCCTGGCGGGGCAGGGGATGAGCCCGGCGGCGATTGGGGCGCGGACGTCGCTGCCGCCGGAGTTTGTCGAGCGGGCGCTTGCGGGGGAGTAGGGTGGCGGCTGACCGGTCAGCGCCTCATTGTTAGCAGAACCTCTGCCCCACGTCATAGCACACCGACAC
>CAZHIT010000243.1:0-3957 GCA_964533125.1 uncultured Candidatus Sumerlaeota bacterium | reverse complement strand
ATGGCGGCCCTTGCTGTCGTCCTCGCGGATCTCTTTGACCGGCATAACCTCGGTCCCGGCGATCGCGTTCACCAGGCTCGATTTGCCGACGCCGGACGAGCCTAAGAAGACGATGGTTTGGCGCGGCTGCAAATACTCCGCCAGGGCGTCAAGCCCGGCGCCGGTTACAGTGCTGACCGCATGGATTGCGATGCCGGGTGCGACCTGTTCGGCCGCTTGCAGGTACTCGGTGCTATCACCGGCCAGATCGGCCTTGGTCAGGACCAGCACCGGCACCGCTCCTGATTGCCAGGCGAGGGTGGTATACCGCTCCAGGCGCTTGGGGTTAAAATCGAAGTTCAGGGACTGCAGGATAAATACATAGTCGAAGTTGGCGGCCACCGCCTGCTCCCCGCGTCCCGGGGTCGGGTCCCGGCGGGCAAAGAACGACCGCCGCGCCAGGGTCTTTATTATTTGGCTGTCGCCGATGGGGTTGTGATTTATCAGCACAAAATCACCCGTAGTTGGAAAGCTCTCGCCGCTGCCGGTATAGTAAACCCCGGTTTTCAGCCGGCCATAGGTTAGTCCATGCTCACAGACCAGTTCATACCGTTCCTTGTGGACGGCCGTAACCCTGGCCGGAATGCCGCTAGTTTCGTTTGGATCCGTTAGAGAAGATAACCACGCCGGGTCAAATCCGTAATCGGTCAGGTTCAACTTTTGTCCTCCCATGTCTTTCTCGTTTTTTGAGCTTCAGGCAACGAAGTCCTGGAGCAGCAACTTGCGTTCTTGCTCAGGTTCAACCAAAAGGGCATAAAAAAGCCGCAGTCAGCAGCCCTCCATAGCTGCATACTGCGGTTTTATTGGCAATGCCGGAAAAAACAACACGGGCAAACCGGTTCGTAGGCCCGCGGCGGTCCACAGTAAGCACGAAAGGTTGGTTTTGGCGGCAACGCAAGCAAAGGCGGGTATCCGCCTGGGGACTCACTGCGCTGCCCGATATGCTGTTTTAGGTAAAAGCCACCTCAAGCACTATGGACATAACGCAACCACTCCTTTCGCTGGTATCAGCCGGAAAATGTTGCCGGATGGGGATCAAGTTAATCATACCATTTAATTCCTGACTATTCAACCTTTCGCCATAAGCGCAAACGGGTCCAGGCGGCCCATCGGGGATTGCCAGCACCATTTCGGCCTCAGCGTACCCGACCAGCCGCTTATCCTCATTCCGGCAAACACGATCCTGAGCTGGAGATCCGTTTGCCGGTCAGCTATGACCCGAGAATTTGCCAATCCGCATCCCCCCCGTAAGGTGTTTCATTTTGTGCTCAGTTTGTTGTCCCGCGTACATCGCCTTGGGCAGGTATTACCCCACTCCAAGCCGAAATAGGGGAACAAGAACAAGCCCTGTGCGGGGGCAACAGGAGGTAAGGAAGAATGGATTGTCTCTCGCGGATATTCGGCCGGAGTAAACCGATGATTGCAATGGTGCACCTGCCGGCTTTGCCCGGACGGTGCGGCTACGACCGCCAGGGCGGCATGAGCCGGATTGTCGATTCCATCCGGTACGACCTGGAGGCACTCCAGCGGGGCGGGGCGGATGGAGTGATGTTCTGCAACGAAGGGGACCTGCCCTACAGTTTTCAGATGAGCCCGGCCCAGGTGGCGGCGATGGCGGCGGCGGTCGGGATGGTCCGCAGTGAGATTGCGGTCCCTTTTGGCGTCAACCTGCTCTGGGATCCCATCGCCAGTCTGGCGGTCGCCCAGGCCACCGGCGCCCGGTTTGTGCGCGAGGTATTCACCGGCGCCTTCGAGAGCGATATGGGGCTCTTTAACACCGATTGCGCGGCGGCCTTTGATTTCCGCCAGAACATCGGCGGCGAAGACATCGCCATTTTCGACAACATCTGCCCGGAGTTCTCCCGGTCGCTGGCCGGCCGCACGGTCGCCGAGCGGGCCCGTATCGCCGAGTACTTCCGGGCGGACGCCATCCTCATCTCCGGAGTGGCCGCCGGCAGCGCCGTCAATACCGCCGAGCTGGCCGAAGCCAAAGGGGCGGTACGGCACACGCCGGTGCTGGCCAACACCGGGGTTCGCCTGGAAAACGTGGCTCAAATTCTGCGCCTGGCGGATGGAATCATCGTCGGTACGGCGCTTAAGGTCGACGGGAACACTTGGAATCCGGTTGACCCGGCCCGGGTAGCGGCGCTGGCGGCAGCGGTCCGGGCGGCCAGGGAAGAGTAACCCGGCCGGAAGGGGAGGCGGCAGCATTGCGCGATCCACACGGCTTCCAAGACCTCATTTTCGATGTGGACGGAACCCTGGCAAACACCGCGCAAGTCGCCGTCCCAGCGCTGGTTTTGGCGGCGGCAGAGTTTGGCCTGCCAGCCCGTACGTCTGAAGCGGTCATCCGGGCCATCGGAATCCCTGGCCTCGCGTACTACCAGGCCATCTACCCCGGCTGTCCGGACATTGTCCTGAGGGAGTTCGCTCCGGCCGTCGAGGCCCGGGAACGGGAGCTGATGCTGGAGTTAGGGGAGGGTCTTCTCTTTGCCGGGGTAAAGGAACTGCTCAAGACCTTAACCGAGCAGCGATACCGCTTATATATCGCCAGCACCGGAACCGACGAGCATATCGGGACCATCCTGGCCGCGACAGGAATCGGACCAATGTTTGCGGCTCTCAAATACGGACATCCGGACAAAACGGCCATGGTGCGGGAGCTGATCGGGTCAAGCGGCCGCCGGCGCTGGGTCATGGTGGGTGACAAGGCCTTTGACCGCGAGGCGGCGGCGGCGAACGGGATTGCGGCCGTTGGCGCCGGTTACGGCTACGGCTCGCCCGCCGAACAGGGCGGGTTCACCCACCGGATCGCTGGGCCTTTAGAGTTACTGGACTGGCTCGCGGCAGCGCCGGGAAGGCAGGTGGCGAAATGACGACTGAGGTTTTGGTCAGTCTGGATATCGGTTCTTCCGGGGCCCGGGCGGCGGCGTTTGGCCCGGACGGAAAGCTCCTGGCCCTGGGCCGCTCCGGGTACCGGACGTATTACCCGCGCCTGGGGTGGGCCGAACAGAACGGGCAGCGCTGGGGGACGGCGGCCTTAACGGCGCTGGGGCGGATGCGTACTGCCTTGCCACCCGGTACAGCGGTCCGGGCGATCGGGCTCACCGGTCAGTGTCCGACCTTTCTGCCCTTAGACGCGCAATACCGTCCGACCGGCCCGGCGATGCTGTACCAGGACAATCGGGCGACCGCCGAAGCCGAAGCGCTCGAAGTGAGTATCGGCAGCGGTCTGGTGCACGCAGTAACCGGGCACAGTGTCTGGGCGTTCTATATTCTGCCCAAGGTGCTTTGGCTGAGCCGATGGCAGCCGGAGCAGTTCCGGCGCCTGGCCTACGTCGCCCAGCCCACGGACTATGTCGCCTGGCGCCTAACGGGCGAGTTCGTCACCGACTTAACCCACGCCAACGCCACCCTGGTGTTCGACCTGCAGCGGGAGCGGTGGGATGAAGATCTAATCGCCCGCGCCGGGCTTGATCCCGCCCTGTTTCCCGCCCGGGTACTCTCGCCCTGGGAGCAGTGCGGTCGCCTGACGCCAGAAGCCGCTGCCGCTGCCGGACTGCCGGCAGGGCTGCCGGTAATTATCGGCGCCGCCGACAGCCAGTGCTGCTGCTACGGCGTGGGCGCGGTGAAGGATGGGGCGCTGAGCGAAATGGCCGGGACATCCTCCTGCCTCAACAGCACCGTCCGCGAACCGGTGGCCGACCTGCGGGTGGGCAACTACGCCCACGCCCTGCCCGGCTGGTACTGTACCGAGATGGGTCTAAACACCACCGGCGCGGCGCTGGATTGGCTGGCCCATACCCTCTTCGGCGGGGCGAAAACCCGTCTGGCCACCGCCGAGCGCCTGGCGGGGGAGACGCCGGCCGGGGCGGACGGCCTGCTGTTTTTGCCCTACCTCTCGGACGGAGAGCGCGA
>CAZHIT010000242.1:0-3974 GCA_964533125.1 uncultured Candidatus Sumerlaeota bacterium | reverse complement strand
CCCTATCGGCCCTGATGGGCAGCCACGGCGGGCAAAACCCAGACCCGGCCACCCTGCTGGCCCTTTTCAGCCTCCTGAAAGGGCGAGACCGCAAAGGGCCCAAAGCCAGTGAAGGGCAGGCCGAAAAACCGGCCGAACCGGCGCCGGCCGCAGCCAAACCCGAACCGCGCCCGAGCTCAAATGACCAGGTGAGCGTGGAAACCCGCCTTAGCCAGCGCACCACAACCGGCGAGCGCCGGGAAAGAAGCTAAACACCAGGGGCGGCACTGCCAAGTGCCGCCCCATTCTTCATCCTAAGCGTATAAAACCCCCGCTTCTATCCCATGTTAGAGGGTGGATGGGATGCGAAGGAGGGTTTCAATGCCTTATCTCCTCTTGTGCCCGGCGCTGCTGGCCCTGGCCATTTGGCTGGCCCGCCGCTCCCGGCAGGCGAACCGGCAGCGGGAAAACCAGCAAAAAACGGCGGATTTAAACCTCGCCACCCCGGACCAGCTCCGGCAAATGAACCTGAGCCAATTTATCGACTATACCGCCCGGCTCTACAGCTGCCTGGGGTATACCGCCTACGTCTCGACGCATTCAAGCACGGCCGGTGCCCACCTGCTGCTGTTTCGCCGCGGCCAGCGATACCTGGCCCGCTGCGTCCTCTACGACCAGGGGATTGGGCAAAACCACGTCCAGCCCCTACTGCTTTCGATGCGCACCGACTACGCAGACGGGGGATTTGTCGTCACCACCGACATTTTCACCAAATCGGCGCTCGACCTGGGTCATAAGAAAGCCCTAGAACTGGTGGACGGCCCGGCCCTCATCCGACTGGCGGAGCAGGCATTCCGGGTAGACCCGCCGCTCCCGGCGACCGGCCAGCCCCTGCCCAGCCAGCGCTGAGCCGGCTTACAAATAGTAGACCAGATGCCCCAGATCCAGACCCAGATCGGCGTAGTGCACCCGCACCCCGGCCGGCACCGTGAGTTTGACCGGGGCAAAACTGAGCATCGCCCGGATGCCGGCGGCGACGCAGGCGTTGGCGATGTCCTGGGCGGCCGCCGCCGGGACGGAAATAATCACGATTTGCAGCCCCAGCGTCTGGATTTTTTCGGCCAGCTCCCGGACATCGAAGATGGGGACCCCGTCGATGGTCCCGCCGACTTTGGCCGGGTCATTGTCGAACATCGCCACCAGCTGGAAAGGGTAGGCGCTTTCATCCCGGTAGCGGCGGATGCTGTACCGGGCTAAAGCCATGCCCAAACCGCCGGCGCCAATGAGCCCGGTCGGGTAATTGCCGTCTAAGTTTAAGGCTTCCCGGATTTCTTCCCGCAGGGTTTCGATGTTGTACCCCACACCCTGCTTGCCAAACTCACCAAACCAGGCCAAATCCTTGCGCAGCTGGGTCGCGCTAACACCCGCCAGGTGGGAGAGCGCGTAGGAGGAAATGACCTCCTCCTTGTCGGTCGTCTCCAGGTTTTCGAGGGTTCGCAGGTAGAGAACCAGACGGCGGATGACGATATCCGGGGGTTTTTGGGTACGCATCACCAATACCTCCTGCCAGTGCCGGGATAAGGGGTCGTTTCGGGGATTCGGTCAATGAAAATAGCGGATATTATCCCCGCGGGTGAGTACGACAAATCGGCCTTTGACCCATTGCAGAATCAAAATCCGCAGGCGCGGAGTGAGGCAGAGAAAACCGAGCAAATCGGTGACCAGGCCGGGGGTAACCAGAAAAAAGGCTCCGGCGAGGACGATCATCCCATCGAGGATTTCATCGCCGGGGAAATAGCCGGCGGTCAGTTCTTCCTGTAGTTTGCGGAAGACCTCCACCCCCTGCCGGTGAGCCAAAACAATCCCGATGACGCTGGTCACCATGACCGTTAAAAACGTCGGCCAATACCCACAATACTGCCCCATCGACAAGAGAACCACCGTCTCCAGCATCGCGGTCGCTGTTAGCATTATTAACCCCTTAGCCATCAATTATGCGCCTCCGTCATCCCTCTGGGTCCTACATCACCCGGGCTTGCCCGCGATAAACCAAGCCCCGGGCGCTGTCCACGGTGACCTGCATCCCCTCGGTCAGGATACCGATGGCTCCGGCCACCCCCACCACCACCGGGATCCCTAAGGTGAGCCCGGCAATGGCGGCGTGGGAGGTGAGGCCGCCTTCTTCGGTGATGATGGCGGCCGCACGGTCCAACAGTGGCGCCAGACTGCTGTCGGTACCGGTGGTCACAAGGATATCGCCGCGGGCAAAATCCTTTGCTTCATCGATCCGCTGCACCACCCGGACCCTCCCGGTGGCCGAACGGCCACCGATTCCCATGCCCCGGGCCAGGACATCCCCGGCCACATGGACCTTGATGAGGTTGGTCGTCCCGGCGATCCCCATCGGCACCCCGGCAGTGATCACCACCAGGTCGCCCGGCTGGACCAAGCCCGAACTGAGGGCCGCCTGGATGGAAATATCCAGCATCTCGTCCGTGTTGTGCATCGACTCCACCCGGAGCGGACAAACCCCCCAGGACAGGGCCAGCTTGCGGACCGTAACATCGCTCGGGGTGACCGCGATAACCGGGCAGCGGGGGCGGTACTTGGCGATGACCCGCGCCGTATGGCCGGAGGTGGTGGCGGTGATAATCGCCGCCGCCCCTAAGTCCCGGGCAGTATGGCAGGTGGCGTGGCCGATGGCGTCGGTGACCGAACTGAAGGGGGTATCGGTCTGGCGGGCCAGAATGGCATCGTATTTGAGCGCGCCCTCGGTCCGGACGGCGATGCGGGCCATGGTCTCCACCGCCGCCACCGGGTACCGGCCGGCCGCCGTCTCGCCGGAGAGCATAATTGCGTCGGTGCCGTCAAAAATGGCGTTCGCCACGTCGCTGGTCTCGGCCCGGGTCGGGCGGGGATTGGCGACCATGGACTCAAGCATCTGAGTGGCCGTTATGACCGGCTTGCCGGCGAGGTTGCATTTTTCGATGATCGTTTTCTGCACGAGCGGCACTTCTTCGGCGTTCAACTCGACGCCTAGGTCCCCGCGGGCGACCATCACCCCGTCAGCGACCCGGAGGATGGCGTCGATATTTTGCACCGCGCTACGATGTTCGATCTTGGCGATAATGTCGATGTCCGCCCCAGCGTTCTCGATCAGGCGGCGGATCTCCAGGACGTCTGCGGCCTGGCGGACGAAGGACGCCGCGATGCAGTCAACCCCCTGAGCGATGCCAAACTGGATATCGGCGATATCCTGCTCCGTCACCGCCGGCAGGCGGACGTCGATCCCGGGGATATTCACGCCCTTGCGGTCGCTCAAAACGCCGCCGCTGACCACCCGGCAGATGACCTCTCGCTCCGCCACCTCTTCGACCGCAAGCTCGATCGTCCCGTCCGCGAGCAAGACCACAGCGCCCCGCCGGACATCCTCCGGCAGCGCACCGTAAGTGACGCTCACCTGGTGCTGGTCGCCGATGACCGCTTCGGTCGTCAGAGTGAACCGGTCGCCGGGGCTAAGGATTATCTTCCCGTCCCGGAAGGTCCCGATGCGGATTTCCGGGCCCTTGGTATCGAGCATGATCGTGAGATCCTTGCCCGCCTCCGCCGCTGCCGCCCGCAGTGCCGCGATGCGCCGCCCGTGCTCGGCGTGGGTGCCGTGGTAGAAGTTCAGCCGGAGCCCCAGCAGGGCTGCCGGGGAATCGGTCGCCGGGCCGATGGTACATACGATTTTGGTTCGCCGCATTGCCGCCTGCCCCCCTCTCCGCTGCTATCTATCGCCGCCGGATGCGGAATAATCTACGCCTGACCGGTGAGGGCGTCGGTGCGCGCCGCCACCGCCGCCGGGTCCACCATTACGCGGGCCACCCCGCTGTCCATCGCTGCCTGGGCAACCGCCGCCGCCACCGCCGGAGCCACCCGCCGATCAAACGCGCCTGGGATGATGCAGTCGGCCCGCAACTCGTCTCCGGGCCGACGGTGATCACCCGCTCGCC
>CAZHIT010000241.1:1028-3997 GCA_964533125.1 uncultured Candidatus Sumerlaeota bacterium | reverse complement strand
CCGTCTGGGGGATAGCGCCTGCGGTTAACGGTGGCTACCCCTATTTGCGCTGGCAGGGCTATGCGGTCAGCGCCGCCGCCGAATTTGGCGTGGTCACCGGCACGGGCATCTACAATGACGGCGACACCGTCACCCTCAGCGCCGACCCGGACGACGGCTATACCTTCACCGGCTGGTACGACGAGGAGGACACCCTCCTCTACTCGCGGCCGCTCTGGACCTTCACCGCCAGTGCCGACTTCTGCCCCGAAGCCCACTTTGCCCCGATGCCCCAGAGCGAACTGCGAGTCACCACCCTCCCCGGCGGCACGGTCTCTCTGGGCGAGTCCCCCCTGGGCGACGACTACACCGCAGGCCACCCCCAGAGCACCGCCATCACCCTCAATGCCGTACCGGACACCGGCTACACCTTCGCCTGGTGGGCGGACGCAGATACCAACAGCATCATCACCACCAACCTTGAGTATTCCGTCAGCATCGGCCGGGGCGTCAACTTAAAGGCAGTCTTCAGCAAGACCCCGGTGTCGGAAGACGCCGCCTTCACCGTCGTGTTCCGGGACCGGAGCGGTCGAGTGCTTAAGTCCACCCTGGTCAATAAGGGCGATACAGCAGAAGCGCCGGCAGCCCCCGGCCTGATCGGCTACACCTTCGCCGGCTGGGACCAGGCGCTGACCGATGTGCAGTCCGAACGCCTCCTCACCGCCCGCTATACCCGCTTCCCAAGCACTTACAGCGTCACCGTCGAAAACGGTACCCTCGATACCGGCGGGACCGAGGCGGCCTATCGTTTCGACACCCCGGTAACCGTCGTCGCCAATGCTGCCCCGGTCGGGGAGCAGTTCAGCCACTGGGAGCGGGACGACATGAAGGTGAGCTATGAGGAGATCTACCAGTTCCATACCCTCATGGCCGATACCGTCCTGACCGCCTGCTATGTGGCTGAGGCGGAGGCCGTGTCGCCCGAGCCATTCATCACCCTCTATCCGGCGCTCATCGACCCCGCCAACCACGCGCTCATGTTCGTCGCCAGCCGCGCCGTCCCGGTTGGCTATACCCTGGTCGAGAGCGGCATCATCCTCCTCCAGGCGGAATCATCGCCCGATAACCTGGACCTCGACACGGCAGGCAGCAAGATCGGCAAGGTCGGCAGCAACTCCACTGACCAGTTCATCGTCCGCAAGCTGGGTGCCGTCCCGCTGGAAACCTGGTACGCCCGCGCCTACCTCCTCTATCTGGACGGGGCGGGAAACCTTATGACTGTCTACAGTACGGATACGGTCAGCGCTATGCTGGGAGGTAGTTAAGATGAACCAGAGCACAACGAAACGGCCTTACGGGAAACCGACGCTCGAGATCACCGTGTTTGAACCCGAAGAGAGCATCACCAGTTCCGGCGCCACGATCATCGACATCGACGGCCTACCCGGGTAGTCACAGGCGCAAGCAAGGCCGGCGGTAGATCCGCCGGCCTTTGGCTTTTTACGGGCTCTCACCTCCGATGCTCCCAGTTTTTCTGATTGTAAGGGATGGGTGCTGCGACCTACCCCGCCCGTACTTCCTTACTCCGGCGCCGCCAAGCATCGTCACGCCCGCCGATTCGGGGAAACGCCGGGGCATGGGGGCCCGGGCCGGCCAGAGACCGGCCCCTACAACCAAATAAGTACGGGGCAACGACGGGACGGAACCACCCGGACCGACGGCCAACCCTATGCCCTGCCACCCCTTCTATCGTTTGTAAAGGAGGGACGCCGCGCCCTCCCGCCCCGACGCCACCCTACCCCGCCGCCACCGACACCCGACCAGCCGCCCCTTGCTATACACGGGCGATTCGTGAATCGCCCCTACGCACCGGGAGGGACGGGGACGCGACGCAAGCGAGACGGAGGCGGGCCGGCCAGAGACCGGCCCCTACAACCAAGAAGACGTTGTGCCGCCCCAAACAAGCTTCCATTCTCCCTCCAACCCACCCAATACCAAGGCCGACGCTTATCGCGCCGGCCTTGACCAATCATCCTGTCTCTCCACCGCCGGTTGGGGATCCCCGCCCCCGCCGGGTGGTCAAACCACCAAACCCCTTACCGCAAGGCGACCGCCCGCTCAATCCGCTCCAGCCCCTCGGTCAGCACCGACCGCGGGCAGGCAAAATTCAACCGGACAAAGCCGTCGCCCGCCGCCCCGAAGGTATACCCCTGCACCAAAATCACCCTGGCCTGCTCCAGCAAAAACTTCTCCAGCTCCTTACCCCCAAGCCCGAGCCCCCGGCAGTCGAGCCAGGCGAGGTACCCGCCTTCGGGCCGGACGAGCTTGACCGCGGGGATATGCTGCGCGAGATAATCCGCCAGGAAAGCGAGGTTCGCCTCCAGGTAAGCGGTCACCTGGGTTAGCCACTCGTCCCCATCGCGGAAGGCGGCGGTGGCGGCGACGGTGCCAAACAGGCTCGCCCCAAAGTCGAGGTCAAACTTGGCGAGGGCCTTTTTATACATCTCCCGCAAATTGGGGTTCGGGATGATCACCACCGAATAATTCAGACCGGCCAGATTAAATGCTTTGCTCGCGGAGGTGCAGACCATTGCGAGGTCCGCCGCTTGCCCGGACAGTGCGGCCAGGGGGGTGTGGCGATGCCCGGAGTAGATGACGCCGGAATGGACCTCGTCCGAGATGATCGGCACGCCGTAACGGGCGCAGAGTTCCACCACCGCCGAGAGTTCTTCCCGGGTCCACACCCGCCCCACCGGGTTATGGGGACTGCACAGCAAAAAGAGCTTCGCCCCGCCGGCAAGCTTCGCCTCGAAGTCCACAAGATCCATGGTGTAGCGGCCGTTTGCGTAGATGAGCGGGTTTTCGGCCACCAGCGCACCTTGGGCCAAGATCACCTGGCGCAGGGGCCCAAAGGCCGGGGTCTGTAAGATTACCTGGTCGCCAGGTTTGGTGAGCATATGCAGCAGGAAGCCGATGGAGTGCACCACGCC
>CAZHIT010000241.1:0-1018 GCA_964533125.1 uncultured Candidatus Sumerlaeota bacterium | reverse complement strand
CACTCAGGCTCCACCTTCCACCCGTAGCGCCGGTCCATCCAGCCGGTGACGGCGGCGTAGTAGTCGTCTTCCCGCCGGGTGTAGCCAAACGAGCCGTGTTCGGCCCGCCGGATGATCGCTTCGGTGACCGGGCGGGGCGAGACGAAGTCCATGTCCGCCAAACCCAGCGGCAGGATGTCGGCGTCGCCGTACTGCGTGCGGGGCCCGTCCCATTTGATCGAAGCGGTGTGCCGCCGGTCCAGAGGCTGGTCAAAATCGTAGCGCATTGTCTGCCACTCCTCCCATATATTGCTCGTAAATCCAGTGTAACCCATGGGAAATGGGATGTCAATGCGGGGACCGGGGGACGGGCTTTGCCTGCGAGCGGATGAGCCGAAAAGTGTGGGAGCGAGCGGGCCAGACCCCCCAAAACCGGCTGCGGCCGAGGCAAAAAGTAAGGTCGTAACCCCGCCGCCCCAGCGCCTGTTTGGGGCGAAGGCAGTAAGAGGCAATAGAACGGGATTGCCACGCCCGCGCGAAGACTTGCGGGCTCGCAATGACCCGGAAGGGAGCACCCCGCCGCCTGCCCGTATCCGCCCAACCCCAAAAGAACCGGACGGCATTTCGGCCGCCCGGTTCACTCGCCTATCTTGTCTCGATAGATACTAAGGCTTCGACACGTAAGACACCGTCGGCGGGTTCTGCCCGGACTCGAGCGCGGGCAGGTACCGGAAGTAGAAGTCGTTGTGCAGGCGTACGATCTCCGCCCGTTTGGCCCAGATGATGATGTTGGTGACGACGACGCCGATAATGGTGGAGGTGTCGGTCACCAGCCACAGCAGGCCGGTATTCGCGCCGGCCAGGACCATGGGCCCGAGCCAGTAGATGATCCAGAACTTCATTACCGTGGTCATCCGCTTATTGTCCCCAAAGACGAAGTTCACCGATTTTTCCGTGCCGTAGTAGGCGGACAGGAGCGTGGTCCAGGCAAAGAGCAGCCCGGCGATAGCCACCACATAACCGCCCGTGGCCCCGAAGG
>CAZHIT010000240.1:2720-4061 GCA_964533125.1 uncultured Candidatus Sumerlaeota bacterium | reverse complement strand
CCTCAGCCCGGCTACCCGGGTGGCGCTCATCCAGCGCTCCCGCGGCTACGCCTGGCGACCGGCGCTCTCCGTGGACCAGATTGCCGCCCTGGTCGCCGGCGTTAAAGCCGTCCGGCCGGATGTGGTCTGTATGGTGGACAACTGCTACGGCGAGTTCACCGAGACCCGCGAGCCGGTAGAGGCGGGCGCTGACCTGACGGCTGGGTCCCTGATTAAGAACCCCGGCGGCGGCCTCGCCCCGGCCGGGGGGTACCTGGCCGGTAAAGCTGAGTATGTGGCCGCCGCCGCCGTCCGCCTGACCGCCCCCGGCCTCGGCGCCGATGTGGGCGCCTCCATCGGCGGCAACCGCCTGCTGTACCAGGGCCTTTTCCTCGCGCCCCATGTTGTCGGCGAGGCCTTGGCTGGTGCGATCTTCACCGCCCGGTTGTTTGCCGACCTCGGGTTTGCCGTGTCGCCGGTCTGGGATGCCCCGCGCAACGACTTAATCCAGGCCATCCGCCTGGAGCGGCCCGAACGCCTGATCGCTTTCTGCCAGGGCCTGCAAAAAGGCTCTCCGGTCGACAGCTATGTCCACCCCGAACCTTGGGATATGCCCGGGTACACCGACCCAGTGATTATGGCCGCCGGGACCTTCGTCCAGGGGGCGTCCATCGAGCTGAGCGCGGACGCGCCCCTCCGCCCACCCTACACGGTCTATCTGCAGGGCGGCCTGGCCCGGGAGTACACCAAGCTCGCGGTGCTCGCGGCCCTGGCCGAAATGGAAGAACGCCGCCTGCTGTAGACAGCAGGGGAGAGAGGAGGGGAGCGCTGTGGCTCCGATGATCTGGACGGTAGTAAGCTGGGTACTCATCATCGCCGGATTGGCCGGAATCATCCTGCCGGTTCTGCCCGGGGTCCTGCTGATCTTTGCGGGGATGCTGGTGTACGGCTACGCCGGCGATTTCGAAGTCATCAGCACCGGTTTTCTCCTGTGGATGCTGCTCCTGACCCTGGCGAGCTACGCGCTTGATTCCATGGCCGGCCTCATCGGTGCCCGGCGTTCGGGGGCCACCCGCGCCGGTACGATAGGAGCCTTCCTGGGGGGCATCGCCGGCCTGTTTCTGTTTCCGCCCTATGGCCTGCTGCTTGGGCCGGCGCTGGGCGCTCTGCTGGGTGAGTTGCTGGCCGGCAATCAAAAGGAGCAGGCGGCGCGGGCCAGCTTAGGGACTATAATGGGAATGCTCGCCGGGACAGTGCTTAAGCTCACGATTGGCGTGAGTATGATCTTTTTATTTATCGCCCGCATCCGTAGCTAAATCCTTGTGGCGGCCCGATTCCGCGTGCGACCCGATTCTGTGCAAA
>CAZHIT010000240.1:0-2710 GCA_964533125.1 uncultured Candidatus Sumerlaeota bacterium | reverse complement strand
ATCCGTGGTTAGGATGGGCTGCAGCGAAGAGTTCTCCGGCTGCAGGCGGACATGGTCCTTTTCCCGGAAGAAGCGCTTGACCGTGGCTTCTTCCTCCAGCAGGGCGACGACGATATCGCCGTTCGCGGCAGAGGTCTGTCGGTTCACTACCACCAAGTCGCCGCTGAAAATCCCGGCTTCGATCATCGAATCGCCCTGGACCGTGAGCATGAACAATTCGCCGCCCGGGACGAACTCGGAGGGGAGGGGGTAGGTGCCCTCGATGTTCTCCACCGCCAGAATCGGTTGGCCGGCGGCGATTTTGCCGACCAGGGGAATGGGGGTGTAGTTGCCGGAGAGACGCTCGACATCGTTTAAGACCTCAATGGCCCGGGGTTTGGTCGGGTCCCGGCGGATAAAGCCCTTTTCCTCCAGGCGGCGCAAATGACCGTGCACGGTCGAGCTGGAAGTCAGCCCGACGGCCGCGCCGATTTCCCGGACGGAAGGCGGATAGCCTTTTTCCCGGAGACGGAGCCGGATAAAATCCAGGATATGCTGCTGGCGATCGGTCAGACCATCATCCACCACGATTCCACCTCCTAAGATCAGCGGCCGCACGCGAGCCGAAAGGGCAGGGGGGTGAGGCCGGTTCTGGTTGCATCCATTCTTCTCCCATTATATCACAATCGGCCTGCAATGCAAACATTTGTTCGTGATTCGTAAATAATTTTAGGAAAAATACGGAAATATATCGGAAAAATGACAAGAGAACGTTGACATGAACGTATGTTCGTGATATTATGAAATCGCCAGAAGGCGAACATATGTTTGGGGGTGCGGAAGTATGCAACTTAAAGGACAAAAACGGCAAAACCAGCCCAGATATCGGCTCAAACCCGGGGCGCGGATCGCCTGGGCCTCGCTGTTGCTCACCGGTTTGCTGGTGTTCCTCGTCCTGTCCTTTCGCATCGGGGTCAGCGCCGCTGCGGAAGAGGTTACATACCCAACCGTAACCGTCCAGGCCGGCGACACTCTTTGGCGCATTGCCTCCAGGTCCGAGAGCGCAGAGAACCGCGATGTGCGGGCGATAATCTACGACATCAGGGAACTGAACGGGCTGACTTCCAGTGATATTAAGCCCGGTCAAGTACTGAAACTGCCGCGCCAGTAAACCAGGCGGCGCTCTCACATAAAAGCCGGGTCCGGCGGTAACACTATGGGAGGAAAGAAACTCGGCATCAAGCGCAACGCCTGCAGCCGGGAGCCTGGAGGTGCCCTGTGACCAAGCAAGGGGAAAATCGTCAGATTTCGCACCCGCAACCGCAGCCGGATAACAGTCAGATCCAGCCTGGCGGCAAAACCAAGCTGTTTGGTTTCCCACCGGAAGAGCCGTCGGTATTCACCCGCACTGCTGACCCGGCCTTCGAGGCGGATTATGTCCCGCACGAACTTGATTACCCCGAACCATAAATCCCAATTATTGTTAGCCAACAGCAGGGGAGAACCTTGCTGTTTTGTTTATCCTTTGGTATACTATCGGTAACAATCCTGGCAAAGGCAGGTGGCTTCCGTGCTTAAGGTGTGCATCCTGGATGAAACCAAGCGCTGTACCGAATGCGGCGAATGTGACCGCTGCGACCTGGACCCGCGGAAACTCTGCGACAATTGCTGCCGCTGTATTGAAGACGCCGATTACCGGGCGATCGGGATTGACGAGATTATCGACGATACCGGGGTCGCGGTGCCGACGGAGCCCCGAAAACCGGTGGTTTACCGGATTGCCAGGATGGGCCATACAAGCCGTCTAAAAGGCAGATAATAAGACGGCGAGGCAGTAACCATTTAGCGTCAATATTATGGCCATTCAGAAATGAATCAACCGCGGGTCCCCCCGCGGTTTTTATGTTCTCTTGTAATGTCCTATAATGCATATTATGTGAAGTAATCAATAATTTTGGCACAGGAGAGTGTGTTTTACAACTCAACGCCTTGCCGCCTGAATTCCTCAATAATCTCCATCTGCATCTTGTACTCCTCCGTACCCGGCTCATAATCCCAATACCGCAACCATTCCACCGGGTAATACAATTCGTCCGGATCATCAAATTCCATGACCCAAGCCAAATCTTTTTTAAATGGCTCCGATACTCGCGCATGATTATTAACGATCAGGTAGTAAGCGTACTTTGGATCCGTAAACGAAGAAAGCGATTCGACCGCTGCTGTTCTCCCCCGCGGTGTCCGGTAATTGATATCTGATCCGGCATTGACCAAAGCTTTCGTCTTCTCTATGCCGTAAGAAATTGAACGCATTAGCGGACTGGTGCCGGGATCAGGGTCTAAAGCTCTTACTTGCTCATGGTCTTTTTTACCGACATAGCACTTATTGGGGTCCGCACCGTAACGAAGAAGCAGGTTGACAAATTTCGGGTCATCGTTTCCAAGAATATTAACCCAGGTTGGGCCGGCGGCCAAAAATAGCGGGGTATCTCCTTCAGCCGGAGTCGCAATATCCGGGTTGGCACCGCATTCTAGCAACGCTTCTGCTGCCTGATATTTTTCCTTCCCCACTGCCCAGTACAGTAAAGCGGCGCCAAACTGAGGCTCCTGATAATCGAGCAATTGCGGATTAGCCTTTACGATACTCTCAATTTTTTGAGTATTTTGGGCATTAACGGCCTTTGCTAACTCCCAGGCAGGTGTATCACGATAGATACCTATATTCTCGACC
>CAZHIT010000239.1:0-4073 GCA_964533125.1 uncultured Candidatus Sumerlaeota bacterium | reverse complement strand
AGCCCGGCAACGACGGCGGCCATCCCCACCGCCAGGGTCGGCTTCAGCCATTGCGCGAGCTTTTTCTGGAGGAGTACCCCTAAAGAAAGCGAGGTCGCGGCCATCACCAGTACCGGGCCGGCCATCACCAGCCCCTTGGTGAAGCCCTTTACCCCAAACTGCTCCTCCAGGAGGTCCGAATACAGCGACAGGACGCCGAACAGAGTGAACAAAGCCACCATGCCGACGAAGAAGCAAGTGAGGAGCGAGGCGGCTTTCTTTTGGAATACTTCCTTCACATCGGTAAAATACTGCCGGAGTGGCATACTCTTCTTTTCGCCGGCTTCTTCCACCACCAGCCATACCGCGATCGCCGCCGGGATGGCGAGCACCCCATACACAAAGAAGGGGGCATACCAGGCGATTAAGCCGACGGCCGCTCCCAGGATGGGGCTTGCGACCTTGCCGAGACCGTTCGCGGCTTCGAGCAGCCCCAAGGCCTTGGTTCTCTCCCGGCTTTTGAAGATATCTCCGGTGAGGGCCATCGCCAGTTGGTAGGTACCGCCGGCCCCGATGCCCTGGATCACCCGCCCGACCAAAATGGCGGTAAACTTATTGCCCGCAAGCAGTGAGGCCGCCCCGCAGATGAGGCCGCCCACTCCATAGATAATCAGCGCCGGCGCCATCACCGTCTTGCGCCCGACGTGGTCGGAGAGAATGCCGGCAAAGGGGATGGTCAGGCCCGCCGGAATGGAGAATGCAGTCACCAGCAGCCCGATCCGGGACTCGTTTACCCCCAAAACCGCCTGCATCGCCGGCAGCACCGGGATCAGCATCGAGTTGCCGAGCACCATAATCAGGGGGACCAGACAGAGGACGCCAAATTTGATTTGCGTACCGGTTTTCACGGCTATCATCCTTTCCGCAATAATAAGATAACCAGTTCTCCGGCGATTTACCCGAAGCGAAATCACGGCCGGCGGTTCTTTTTTGGCGCCGCCAACATAAAAGAAACTGGTACCGGATTTTGGCCGGAAGGAGGGTCTTCTGTGCTCGTCACCCCGAATCGTACGGTGCTCACCATGTCGGCTATCCGCATCATCTCCGCCACCATCGAGTTTGGCGCGGCGCTGCTGCTTCTCCACTATAACCGGGTGGACACCGCCCTGCGCATCAACAGCCTGCTGGGGATGGTCGGTCCCACTGTGTTTATAAGCGTGAGCCTCCTCGGGGTAACCGCGCTTGCCGGCAGCATCCCCACCGCGAAACTGGTCCTCATCATCTCCGGCATCGTTCTCGTGCTGCTCGGGACCACCCGCTGAGGCAGCAAAAAAACCGACGGGCAGGTTTCCCTGTCCGCCGGCTGGTTGAATTGGTCTATTCCGTCCATTCCGGGAGCGAGGGCGGCGACATTTGGTCTACCGTCCGCCCGGCCCGGTCGTGCTGCGGCGCCTGCGCCCACATCCGTTCCATCGCCCGCTGGAAGTCTTCGGCCAGCTTTTCTTCTTCGATCCCCAACACCCGTCCCTCGTCCACCACGAAGGTCCCGTCCACCATCACCCGGTGGATATCCTGAGCGGTGGCGTTGAAGACGATGTTCTTCAGGGGGTCGCGCAGGGGGGTCATCCCCAAGGTGCCCAGCTTGAAGAAGAGGATATCCGCTTTCGCGCCGGCCGCTATCCGCCCCAGGTCCGGCCGCTGCAGGGCCTTGGCCCCACTCAGGGTGGCCGCGTCGAAGACCTCGCGGGCGGTGGCGGTGCAGCAATCCCGGTCCACAATTTTCGAAACGACGGCGGCCATCCGCATGTCGTTGAGCATGTCCTGCGGGAAGGTGTCGGTCCCGATGGCCATGTTCACCCCGGCCGCGAGATACCGGGAGAAGGATTCCATCACGATCGAGCGCCGGGCAAAGCACCAGGGGCAGTGGGCGACCGTGGCCCCGGAGGTACTCAGCAACTCCAGGTCATGGTTCCCCGGGTAGTTTACCGCGCTGTGGCCGGAGATAAAGATGCTGTGGGCCACAATCAGGTTGGCGTCGAGCAAGCCCAGCTCCGCGAGCCATTGGATGGGGGTGAGGCCGTGCCGTTCCATAATCGCCCGAAACTCCACCTGGGACTGGGCGGCGTGGGTATGCAGGCGGACCCCCAGTTTGTCGGCCGCCTCTTTGGCCGCCTTAAACAGCTCCGCCGTACAGGTATCGATCTGATAGGGGCTGAGCATGGAGTCGATCCGGCCGCCAAAGGTCCCCTTATGCTTCCCGATGAACTCCTGGGCGTAACACAGTCCGGCGTACCCGGCGTCTTCGTTCCACCGATACTGCACTTTTTTGCCGTCCGGGGTATACCAGCCGCCGGAGCGAAAAGCCGGCACCACATAGGCGCGCAGGCCCATGTTGCCGATGACATCCACCGCGAGTTCGGCATTCTGGCGGTTCAATTCGACCACCGTGGTCGAGCCGGACTTCAGCAGTTCGGCCGCCGAGACCTGGCAGCAGAGCCGGAAATCGTCGTTGGTGGCGGCGCTGTCCACCGCCCCGAAATCGTAGAGGCCGCTCATCCCAAACTGCCGGCTGCCGGTGTCCTCAAAAAAGCTCTTGTTTAAGGGGCTGTTCATCATGTGGGCGTGCAGGTTCACCAGGCCGGGCGAAAGCAGGTAACCGGAAGCGTCGATTATCTCCACGTCTTCGGTCGGGCCGGCATAACTTTTGCCGACATAGGTCACGGAGTTGCCTTCGATCAGAATAACCCCATCCCGCAGGAGAGAGTGCTCCTTGCCGTTATAGGCGATAATCCAGCCACCCTTAAGCAACTTTTTCTTCGCGGTCATCCGCATCCCCCTCTTCGTTTTGTCTCTCTGGTTCTTATTCGGGGGAGAAGCGGATAATCCTCTTGCTCCCGGCGGTAACCTGGGTGCGAAGGAAGCATCGGGGCGTTCCGAACCCAAAAGATAAGGACCGGAAGTCTCCCCTCCGGCCCTTAAGTTTATTGCCTCAGTCTGATCCGGGAATCCACCACCACGAATTTCCCCTGCTTCCGGTCGTAGAGCACCGGATTCAAGTCCATCTCACCAATCACCGGGAAGTCCAGGAGCAGCTGCCCCAGCTGCACGATGTACCCCCGCAGCGCGCTCAGATCGACCCCCGGATCACCCCGGTAACCCCGGAGCAAGGGGTAGCAGCGTAGTTCGCGCAGCATCCGGTCCGCCAAGCCTGGGCTGACCGGGACGTGCCCGAAGCGGAGATCCTGCATCACTTCAACCCAGGTTCCCCCCAGGCCGACCATGACCGCCTGCCCCAAATCCGTAGTTCCGGCCGCTCCCAGCACCAACTCCAGGCCGGCCGGGACCTGCTCCTGTACCCACACGCCGCGGGCACCGGGGAAGGTGGTGAGCAAGTGTTCGACCCGGCGCGCCAACTCGGCTGCACTGCCGATATTCAGGATAACCCCGCCGGCATCGGACTTGTGCACAATCTCCGGGTGGTCGATCTTGGCGACCACCGGGTAGCCCAGATCGAGGTCCGGCAGTACCTCACCGGCAGCAACAAAGGCGGAGCGGACCGGGTGGAAGCCATAGGCCGCAAGCAGGCGCTCCGCGACCGCGGCCGGGAGGTAGGCGCCGGGTTCGCACTCGCTTACTGCCGCCTGCAATTCGCAAATCTGCCCGGCCTCCGGCCTTGGCGGTTGGGTGACCTCGGCGGTACTTTCAACCGGAAGCCGCAAGCGTGAGAGCGTGGCCGCCGCCTGCTCCGGATAGTTGAAACTGGGAATCCCGGCCTGGTGCATTACTGCCCGGCCGGCCTGACCCAGGGTGGGGCCAAAGAAACTCGTCAGGACCGGGAGAGAACAGCCTGCCAGGGCAGTAATCGCCGCCTCCGCCACTTTGCCGGTATCCACCGTGGCCGGGGGGACGGCGACCAGCAGGAGCGCGTCGTAGAGGCCGCTCGCCCGCATCGCCGCAAGTGCCGCCGCGTAGTGCTCCGGTGCGGCGGTCGCCACCAGATCGATGGGGTTGCCGGTGGAGGCTTCCGGCAGCAGTTGACCGGCCAACGCTTCCCGGGCGGCCGGCGGCAGGAGGGGTTGGGTGAAGCCAAAATC
>CAZHIT010000238.1:0-4099 GCA_964533125.1 uncultured Candidatus Sumerlaeota bacterium | reverse complement strand
TGACCGCGGCCATGGAAGATTATCTCGAAATGATCTACCGCCTGGCCCGGGAGACCGGATTTACCCGGGTGCACCTGCTGGCGGCGGCCTTAAATGTGCAGCCGCCCTCCGTGACCCGGATGCTGCAAAAACTGGCCAAGCATAACCTGATCTCTTACGAGCGGTATGGGATGATCGTTTTGCAGCGGGCGGGACAGGAACTGGGCGAAGCCTTACTAAAGCGGCACAACACGGTCGAAGCCTTTTTGGCGCTGCTGGGCGTGGCCGAGGCGGTGCGCCTGGAGGAAACCGAGAAGATCGAGCATACCATCACCCCGCACACGGTGCAGCGCTTCGGCGAGTTTATCAGTTTTGTGCGGGAGGAGTACCCGGAGCTGGGTGCGGCCTTTCGGGCCTATACCGCGCGTAAACGGTAACCATCCCAAGCGATAAAGCAGGACCTCCCATGTACAAGGAGGTCCTGCTTAGTTATTGCGGTTTAATTATGTCGCAAATGCTCTAACCCCTGGGCGAACAGCCCGTGGATATGGTCGTCATCCAGTGAATAAAAGACGCTTTTGCCTTCCTTGCGGAACTTGACCAGCCGGAAATTGCGCAATAGGCGCAGCTGATGGGAGATTGCCGACTGGCTCATCTCCAAGGTGGCCGCGATATCGCAGACGCACATTTCCTTAAGCGAGAGGGCGTGAATCACCCGCACCCGGGTCGGATCCCCCAGGACCTTAAACAGTTCCGCGAGCCCCAGCACCGTCCCGGTCGGCAGCAATTTCTGCTGCATCTCGGTGACCGCCTGGTGATCGATGCTGACGACCTCGCAGCAGTCTTCCTTCATCCCATATCCCTCCCTTGACCGGCAACTGTCTACCATTATGCCAGCATCCCCGTCAGGAGCAGGTCGATGATGGCCGCGTGCCCTTCGGCTCCATCCACGCTGGGCACCGCCAGCGTCTGCCGGGTGCTGTACTGCACCACCGACCCAACGACGCAGAGCGCCGCGAGCGACACATCCAGGCCCGCCCGGAGTTCGCCCCGGGCGATGCCGGCGCGCAAAACATCTTCAATCAACTGCAGCACCTGCTGCCGCTGGGTCAGGAGCCACCTCTGGGTTTCGCGCGACAGGAGGTGGATTTGCACGAAGGTTTGGATCATGTCGATGTGCTCCCGGAGGAAGCGGGTATGGAACCGCGAATACTCCTGCAGCTTCTCCCGGGTGCTGCCGCCGGCCTGCAGGGCAACGGCAAGCTGAACCTGAAATAAACCCAGGCCGTAGGTGATGGCCGCGGTAAAGAGCGCTTCTTTGCCGGTAAAATACTCGTACACCGTCCCCTTGCCGATACCGGCGGCCCGGGCGATGTCGCCAATTTTAGCCCGCTCGCAACCCACCTCGGCGTAAACGCGCAGGGCGGCTTTGAGTATCTCTTCCCGTTTGGCTTCCCGCTGGTCCATAGCCACTCTCCTGTTCCTAGATTTGGCTGGCGGCATCCCGCCGCCGCTGGAGCTTAGCCCCGAGACTCCCGGCGAGGTCCTCAAAGATGGTGTAGAGGACCGGGATATACACCAGGGTCAGCAGGGTCGACAGGGACAGGCCGCCGATTACCACCACCGCCAGCGGCGCGCGGAGTTCGGCACCTTCCCCGTAGCCCATAGCCAGGGGGATGAGGCCCAGCACGGTGGTGAGGGTGGTCATCAGAATCGGCCGCAGCCGGGTGGGACCAGCCTGCAAAATCGCTTCCCGCCGGGTAGCCCCGGCGCTCCGGCGCGAATTGATGTAGTCGATGAGGACGATAGCGTTGTTGACCACGATACCGGCCAAGACGATCAGACCGATGAAGGCCGGCACGCTTAAGGTTTTCCGGGCCAGGAAGAGGCCGAGAATGCCCCCGGAGAACCCTAAGGGCAGGGAGAACATGATGACGAAGGGGTGGAGCAGGTTTTCAAACTGCGAGGCCATAATCATGTACACCAGCACCACGGCCAAAGCCAGGGCCAGGAACAGGTCCGAAAAGGCCTGATTCAGTTCTTTGTTTTCCCCACCGAATTCGTAAACATAACCTTCCGGCATCGCGTAGCCGGCCAATTCCGCTTCGATATCCCGGGCCACACTCCGCAGGTCCCGCCCCAGGATCTTGCTGGAAACGGTCATCACCCGGGCCTGGTCTTCCCGGTCGATGGTCACCGGGCCGCGGGCGACCTCGATTTTGGCCACCTGCGCCAGAGGCAGGCTGATCCCGGCCGGGGACTGGATCCGGACCTGCCCCAGATTGGCGATGCTCTGCCCGAATTCCGGGTCGCCCTGGACGATGACGTTGATTTCGTCGCCCTCGTATTTGAGCCGGGTGGCCGTCACTCCGGCGAGCGTCGTCCGCACCGCCGTCGCGACTTGCGCCGCGGTCAGCCCATACCGGCTGGCGCTGCTCCGGTCGATGGTGATTTGGACTTCCGGGATCCCTTCGGAATCGCTGGTGACGACTTCACTGGTGCCACTCACCCCCGCGACGATGGCCTTAAAGTCGCTCGCGATGCGCCGGAGGGTCGCCAGGTCGTCGCCCTTGATACTGATACTGATCGGATCGCCGCTAAGACTCCCGATGGACATAAAGGACATACTCTCTACCTTGATTTCCGCTCCAGGAATATCCCGCACCATCGCGCGGATGGAAGCGGCAACCGCGTCCCCGTCCCGGGTCCGCTCACTGCGGGGAGAGAGTTGAAGATAGACCATCCCCTGGTTGGCCGAAGCGCCACCGTAGGAACCCATACTTCCCCCCACCCCGACCACCGAGAACTGCGTCTCGACCTCGGGGATATGCGGTACGCTGACTTCGATCGTCCGGATAACCGCATCCGTCGCCGCGAGTTCAGCCCCGTCCGGCAAGGTAACATTGGCGGTCACCCAGCCCTGGTCCATGGTGGGGAAGAACTCGGCGCCGACGAAAAGGGCGGGGGCCATGCTGACCACAAACACCGCGAGCGACACCACGATGGTTAGCTTCCGGTGATCAAGCGCCAGGGTGAGGAGCCAGACATAACCCGCCTGCAGGCGTTCGTAGCCCCGGTCAAACCCCAGGTGCAGGGAAGCGAAGAATCCCCGCCGCCCCGCCGCGGCGTCTTCCGCGGGGGTAACCTGCATCAATTTCGAGGAGAGCATGGGCACCAGGGTCAGCGCCACGAGGAGCGAGGTCAGGAGCGACATGGAAACGGTGAGGGCCAGTTCCTTGAAGATCATGGCCGTGATCCCCTGGACAAAGACGATGGGCAGGAACACGGCGACCGTGGTCAGGGTGGAAGCGGTCACAGCCATCCCCACCTCGGCCGTCCCCTCAATCGCTGCCTCGCTCTTCGAGTGCCCTTCCTGCCGGAAGCGGTAGATGTTCTCCAGCACGACGATGGAATTGTCAACCAGCATCCCGACTCCCAGGGCCAAACCGCCCAGGGTCATCATATTCAGAGTAATGTTGCTGAAATAAAGCAGGGAGAAAGTCGCGATGATCGAAATCGGGATGGACGTTCCGATGATGAAGGTCGTCCGGACGTTGCGGAGGAAGAGGTACAGAATCAGGACCGCCAGGATGCTGCCCATGATCGCGTTGCTGAACACATTGCCGATGGCCTGCTTGATGAACTGGCTTTGGTCAAACAGCGGGTCGATGGTGATTCCGGGCAGTTCTTCCTGCAGCCGGAGGATTTCGGCGTTTAGGCTGTTGGCGACCTGGACCGTGTTTTTACCGGACTGCTTCTGGGCATCGATGATGATACTGTCTTGGCCGTTGGTCCGGGAAATTGTATTCTGGTCGCTTCCGTGCAGGCTGACCTCAGCCAGGTCGCGCAGATAAGCCGTTCCGCCGGCCGGCAGGGGAATGGGCAGGTTTTGGATCTCCTCGACCGAGGTAAACTCCCCGATCGTCCGGATGGTCAGGCTCTGCCGCCCTTTTTGCACTTCCCCGCCCGGCAGGCTGAGGTTTTCGGCGCCGATGATCTGGGCCAGGTAACTTAAGCTGAGGTTATAGCCCAGCAGTTTTTCCTGGCTGACCGTAATCGTTACTTCGTTCTTATAGCCGCCGGTGATGTTGACCGCAGCCACGCCCTCCAGGCGCTCGAG
>CAZHIT010000237.1:0-4145 GCA_964533125.1 uncultured Candidatus Sumerlaeota bacterium | reverse complement strand
AGCCGGTCCGGGTCGGGCTGTTCGGTGGACACGAAGTAGACGGCACAGCGGAAGACGTAGAGGACGCAGCGGTCGATGGGCTGGCCCCGGAGGTAGCGCAACCGCCAGTACAGGTCTTCCGGGTCTTGTCCCTTCAGGTCGGCGGTGGAACGGCAGCCCAGGGCCCAGAGGTCGGCCGCGATACCCCGACCCACCCCAGGGATGGTTTGAAACTCGGCCAGGATCGCATCCCGCTCGCGATCGGACACGGAAACCACCTCTTACCATAGAGTGGATAAGGGATCAGGCGCTGCCCTCCAAACCCAGTTTGCCCTCGAGCCAGTCGATAAACTGCCGGGCGGTGCGGCCGGAGCGGCCGTTGTGCCAGAGTTCCCACTGGATGGCCTGGTGCCGCAGCACCGGCCGGTCAATGACCAGGCCGCGCTGGGCCGAAAGGCCCTCGACGATTTGGAGGTAGCGTTCCTGGTCGGGGGCGGTGAAGGTAAGGGCAATGCCGAAGCGGTCGGCTAAAGAAAGCTTTTCCTGCAGAGTATCCTGCTGCCGGATTTCGTCATCGTCGGCGATTTCCCGCGGGGCGCCGCGGT
This sequence comes from uncultured Candidatus Sumerlaeota bacterium, assembly GCA_964533125.1. Classification (GTDB taxonomy): domain Bacteria; phylum Bacillota; class SLNR01; order SLNR01; family JBMNPB01; genus CAZHIT01. Next base: position 3,561 of record CAZHIT010000237.1, on the reverse strand, counting down.
CGGAGAAGCGCTCCCGCACCAGATGCCGCCGGTTGGAAGTGGCGTAGATGACCACATTGGCCGGGCGGGCCTCGAGGCCCCCCTCCAGGATAGCCTTAAGGTCTTTGTACTCGGATTCGTCATCTTCAAAGGAGAGGTCGTCGACGTAGACGATGAATCGTTGCGGCCGGTTCTGGAGCAGGCGGATGAGTGAGGGGAAGTCGCGCAGGTGCTGCTTGGGCATTTCGACCAGACGCAGCCCGGCGGGGGCGTATTCGTTTAGGATGGCTTTGATGGTGGACGATTTGCCGGTGCCCCGGTCGCCGTACAGGAGGACGTTGTTGGCCCGATAGCCGGCGAGGAAATGTTGGGTATTGGCGATGACCTCGGCCCGCTCCACCTCGTAGCCGATTAGTTCGCTTAGGCGGATGGGGTCGGGGGCGCTGACCGGTTCCAGGTCGCCGGTAAGCCCTTCCCGGGTCCAGCGGAAGGCTTGGTAACGGCCAAAGCGGCCGGTGCCGGCGGTGCGGTAAGCGGCGGCCAGCGTATCGAAGCCGGCTCGCCAGTCGGCGGTCGCCGCCATGGCAGCCTTGGTTCCATCGTGTCCAGCGGCGTTCAGCGGGCTTTGGACGCCTGGCAGGATATTGATATCCACCCACAGGGGCCAGGCCTCGTCTTGCCGGAGGGTGGCGGCGCTGAGGCGATACAGCGACTGCAGACAGGTCAGGTCGCTTTCCACCGCCGCGCGCAGACCGGGCGAGGGTTCCGCTCCCTGTTCGGCCAGCCGGCTGAAGATATTTTCATCCCAGAGGATCAGGTTCAGCAGATGGTCCTGCCAGGCGTCGCCGGTTCCCGTCGTCCGTTCGGTCCCGGTCAGGGCGGCGAACAGCGCGTGATAAGCACCTGCACAAGCCGCCGGGTCGGTTACGTCCTCCGCCAGTCGGTCCAAAAGTTCGCTCAGCCGTTGCACCACCGGGTCCGAGAGGAGAGAGCGGTAAACCGATAAACGGCGCAGGGCCGACCGGGCAGAGGCGAGTTGGTCGGTTGCCGGCGGTGATGTTTGTTCCATGTGCATGCCTCCTAGTGTAGAATCCGAATATATTTCGCTGCCGGCCGGCCAAAATCCTGTCCCAGGTCAGAGCAGATGGTGACTATCGGTGCGGCCGGGGGTTATGTTCCCGGGTTTTGAGGTCCAGCCGGCAGGAATTTTCCGGTACGGCCAGAACTAGGAACTAAATGGGTGTAAGGAAAAGGAGGCGGGAGAATGAAGAAAATACTGGCCCTGGTGGGCAGCCCCCGCCACGGGGGCAATACCGACTTGCTGGTGGAGGCGGCAATCGCCGGGGCAGCCGCCGCCGGAGCCGAGGTCGAGAAGGTATTCTTGGCGGATCTGACGATTAATCCCTGCATTGGCTGTGAATACTGCCGGGAGCACAACGGCCGATGTTTCCGGGATGATGCCATGCAGGACCTGTACCCCCGCATCCGGGAGGCGGACGGCTATATCATTGGAACGCCCGTGTACTGGTGGGGGCCCTCCGCGCAGCTGAAGCTCTTTTTGGACCGCTGGTACGCCTTTTTAGGGGACGAGAACTTTTCTTTCGCCGGGAAAAAACTGGCGCTGATCTGCCCGATGGGGGACAGCGAGCCGGAAACCGCCCGGCACGTGGTCGGGATGTTTACCGACGCCCTGGAGTACCTGCAAATTGAGTTTACCGGCCAACTGGTGGTCACCGCCAGCGGCCGGGGGGAAGTTGCCAAAAACCCGGCGGCCTTGGCCGAGGCCAGGGACCTCGGGTTCCACATCGCCACCTTCTAAAACGACCAGGCGGGCAGAGGGCGGCGAAGACCTTCTGCCCAGTTGACGTCCGGGGCTATTCGGCCGCGAACCGGACTGACGCTATCTCATCGGCGCGGATCAGTTCGAAATCCCGAAAGTTTCTGATGGCGATGTAGGGCTCTTTGCTCACGATATGGTAGCCCTCACGTTCCGCCAGGTAGTAGAACTCCTCTTGCTGGCCGTTGTGCCAAGTTAGCGTCGCCAGCCGGCCGCTTTGCTTAAGCAGTCCCGGCGGCAGGCGGTTGATGACCGCAGCCATTGGTTCCAATGCCGTACCCCCTTAACATCGTAAGTTTGATGCGCTCCTCTCTATTGTAACCTCCGCCGGGCAGCCTGTCCAATCGGAGTTGGTGTTCCCCGGGGTGGGCGAAGCGTGAGTTGAGGGGCGGAGCAAAAAACCGGCCCGGAAGCCGGCGACAGGAGCAGGAATGATGGAGAATATCAAAGCAGTATTCTTTGACTTAGACGATACCCTTTGGGACCATGCCCGTAACTCGGAGTTGGCGCTCCGTCTGGTGTACCGCGGTGAGCCGGAAGTCCGGGAGCGAGTGGACGAGACGGCTTTTTGGCTGGCGTACAACCGCTGCAACGAACACCTTTGGGCGGAGTACCGCGCCGGGCGGGTGGTGAAGGAGGCGATCCGCGCCTTGCGGTTTACGCAAACCCTATCCGGGTTTGGGGTGACCGACGCGGACTTGGCCGCCCGGATGAGCGAGGCGTATATCGACCTGTATCCCCGACAGCCCCTCCTGGTGGAGCACGCCCGGGAGGTGCTGGAGTACCTGGCCGGGAAGTACCCCCTGGGGATATTAACCAACGGGTTTCAGGCGGCCCAGCGCAGTAAACTGACCGCCGGGGGGATTGCCGGGTTCTTCCGGTACTTTGTGGATTCGGAAGCGGTGGGATATCCCAAACCCCATCCGGCAATGTACGCCGAAGCGGTCCGGGCCGGTGGACGGGCGAAAGCGGAAACCCTGGTGGTGGGGGATGATTTCCTTATCGATATCGCCGGCGCAAGGCAGTACGGCCTGCCCACCGTTTATTTTAATCCCCGGCGGCAGCTATACCCGGCAGATCAGGCGCCAACGGCCGAGATAGCCTCGCTCCGGGAACTGAAAAACTTGCTCTGAGGACCGGGTATTGTATGGAGCGGCGGCCGATGGGTAATGTTAACAGCGTTAAGCTGGAAGGAGGATGAAGATGGCGAAGGACAACTCATTTGATGTCGTTTCGGAGGTCGATCAGCAGGAGGTCGACAACGCGGTCAATCAGACCGTGAAGGAGATTTCCCAGCGTTACGACTTCAAGGGCAGCAAGGCCACGGTGGTGCTGGAAAAGGAAACGATTAAAATTCATGCCGATGACGAATATAAGCTCAGGAGCATCATTGATATCCTGCAAACCAAGGCGATTAAACGGGGCATTGCCCTGCGGGCCTTTGATTACGGGAAAATGGAAGAAGCTTCGGGCGGGACCGTGCGGCAGGTGATCACCATCCAGCGGGGAATCAGCAAAGAAAAGGGGAAAGATGTGGTCGCAGCGGTCAAGGAGCTGAAGCTGAAGGTGCAGGCGCAGCTGATGGAGGACCAGGTGCGGGTGACGGCCAAAGACCGGGATGACCTGCAGGCGGTGATTTTGCACCTGAAGGAAAAAGACTTCGGCATTGAGCTACAGTTTACCAACTACCGGACGTTCTGATCCGGCAGTACGCGTTCGATCTGCTGCTGCCAGCGGTGCAAAAA
>CAZHIT010000236.1:0-4188 GCA_964533125.1 uncultured Candidatus Sumerlaeota bacterium | reverse complement strand
TATGCCGATAGGGTGAAGCGATAAGCTCCGCATCTTTGGGTGTTGCTAAAGTACCGAATAGGTCCGGGTAAACTCTGTACAGAGATTTCCGAAGCCAAACATAGAAAAAATCAGACAGATCAGCATACCCAATATTGTCATAGTACGGCGGATCTGTCGATACTAATTTCCCAGTTGAAAGAACCTGCTTTCCTGCATCCTCCAAAGACGCAAATCCAGATTCATTACCAGATACGATAGCAAAGTTACTCGACAGCGCCTTGACAAAACCATCAACCGTAACCGACCAGGACCCAGAGCTTAATCCGAAAGGATTGCCTTCCGCAAAATCCCATATCATAGGGATTGCCTGGCGGCCGAACAAATGCCGCGGACATTGGGCGACAGGCTCCCATCGACAGAGTGAGTTCGACAAGTCCGATTGCTTGTCTATCACCATAGCCAAATACACCGCCACAGCGTCCCCGTACGCCGCCGCCCCGGTCCCCCCTTCCGCTAAGCCCGGACCCGCCGCCGCCAGCCCGGCTGCGGCGGCATCCTGCCGCACCTGCTCACGGGCGGCGCCCACCAGGTTGGCGAACGTGGTCCGCGCCAACAACTGGCGGGATGTGAAGCGGTCGCCGTAAGTCGCGAGCACATACAAGGGCGGCGAGAACCAGCGGGGATTATCGGGCATTGGCGTGTCTGGCTTCCACCCGGGAAGGGCTGATTGCACGATTCGCTCATGCTCACTGTCCGGAGCTACATAGATTCGGCCCCTCTCACCTTCCGCGACTATCGCCATCAGCTTGGCTCCCATTCTTCCGGCCTTAGCCTCAGCTCGGATGTAGTCGGGTGCTATGGGTGTACCGGAGAGCAGGCAGGCAAAGTTCGCTCCCCGGGATAGCTTCGTTCCATTCTTCGCCGCATCCGCGTCCTTTGGCTTGCCCACCTTCACCGTGAAGCGGTAGCTGTCCCCCGCGATCACCGGCTCCACATAGGCTTCTTTGCCCGCCTTGGTGGAGAGCATGAAGGTGGAGGCCAGTGGCACGTCCACATGAGCAAAGGCGGGGTTCGGGCTCTTAACCGTCCGGGCCCAAATCCAGGCGATGACGGTGAGCTCCTTACCCAGGTAGGGCTTGAGGTCCGGGCGCTCCCGCACCATATCTGGGGTCACCTTCACTTTCGGGTACAGGTGGCCGATTTTCTTTTCGGCTTCGTCCCGCAGCCACTGCCCGTAATAGCGCACGTCCTCGGCCAGACCCTCGGCCCCTTTCCACTCCCGGCGGAAGAGCTCCGGGTCGGCGCGCACCTGGGGGTTCACCGGCGGACGCCCGGCAAACTTCGGGGGGATCTCGATCATCGCCTTGTTGATCAGGACGGCGACGGGATTTAAGTCGCTGGCGTAGGCCGTCAGGCCCAGGCGCTGCGCCTCCAGGGGCAGAGCGCCGCCGCCGGCGAAGGGGTCGTGGAAGGCGGGCAGCCGGTAGCGGTCGAACAGCTCCTTCGCCCGGGGGTGGTCAGCGTTGTCGGCGCAGGCCCGCCGCCAGGATTGCCAAATCTCCTCCCGGGCGGCCTGCAGCACCGCTTCGTTGGTGGAGTTCTCCCAGACGACCAGGTCCTCAATAAGCCGGAACAGCCGCTCCCGCTCTATCTCAGCCAGGATGTCCTCGAGGGTCGGCTCCGGCCCTGGGGGTGGGGCGGCGATGCCGGCGGCCGCAGCCCGCTCGGCGGTCAGAACAGCCTCATCCCAGCGTTTCTTCCGGGCCTTTAGGAGCGACTCCGCTTTGCGCCGTTTGGGGGCGTCGCTTTTCAGGTCGTCCACGTAGGTCGAGGGGTCGTCCACCATCTGGGCGAAGATGACGGCCCGGGCGGCGGCCAGGGGACGGCGGGCCCACCAGAGGTGGAGGGTGCTGGGGTGGCCGTGGCGGATGGACTTCTCCCGGGCCGCGGCCTGGTTGATCGCCTCTAAAGGCAGGGTGGCTTCGATCAGTTTTTTACGGTTAGACATGGGGAATACCTCCCTATCGATGGCTGGCGGGTCCGGTCGGGCGGCCTCACTCCGGCGCCCCGGCCCGGGCCAGCAATTCGGCAAAATCGTAGTTGACACTGGTCACCCCAAAGTCCGGCTCCCGCTGGAAGGGGCGCCGCCGGTAGTGCACCCGGTGGTCCCCGCCGGGCTCGAACTCGACGATGGCCAGGATATAGTCCTCCGGCTGGTTCAGCGAATAGAGGATTTCGTTGCGGGTGACGGTGATGGTGGACGCCCCGCTGACCCTCCCCTTCACTTCGATAAACCGCAGCCGCCCGGTCCGGAGGTCGCGGCTCTCAATGTCGTAACCCAGGTGCTCGTACTCCCGGTCCGTGGGCTCATAACCCAAGTCCCGTTCCGCCGCCATGACGATGGCGCGGGCGGCGGCCCCCGCCGCCTGGGTGTCGGCCGGCGGGGCGGGCTGCGGACGGGGGCGGCCCTGCAGGCGGGCGATCAGTCCCGCGGGGACAACGACCAGGCCGCCCAGGACCACCGGGGGCAGGGCGGAGATCTGTCCCTCCAGCTCCAGCTGGGCGATCCGCCCCTGCAGGCGCAGCTGCAGCTCGTCCGCCCGGCGGCGGGCTTCCTGGGAATTTAGACGGGCGTTGGGCTTGCCGGCCTGCTCCTGCTCCGCGAGCGCCGCCGACCGGTAGTCCCAGTAGCTGATCTCCTTGGTCAGGCGGTCTTTGACCGCGGCCAGGGTCCGCCGGTTGTGCTCGAGGCGGTGCCCGCGCACCTCGGCCAGGTGGGACGGGACGATCTGGGCGATGGCGTAGGCCTGCACCTGCGGCTCCAGCTCCCGGGTGATCCAGGCGCAGGCGGGGTCGCCGAGGATGGCCTCCAGTCCCGGTTCGTCGGCCCGCAGGGGCCGAAAGTCCAGGTAGGGCGCGTACTGCAGGTGGCTGATCTGGCCGACGGGAGTCACCGCCGCATACAGGATGCGCCGGGAGACGATCCGCCGCTCACCGGCCGGGGTCAGGCTGGCGTCCTGGAGCGAGTGCTCAAGGTAAAAGATGACCTGAGGGGTCTCCCCCGGATCGCGCTCGTCGACGAGGACGGTCCCCCGCCGCAGGACGTCCCGATGGCGCTCCAGGGTCAGGTCCAGGGTGGCGTCCAAAAGCGGATGGCCGGGGCAGACGAAGGCCGCCAGGGGCTGGTCGGGGGGCGTGATCAGGGCTTTGTCAAAGGTGACGCGCTCGTACCGGGTGAGCACCGGCTCCCACCGGCCGATCATCCGGTCGCGGGCGCGGATAATGGAGGGGACATGGCTGATCTCGTAGCGGCGCAGCTCCCGCTGCCGGACGGTGCCGCCCAGGCGCTGAAAAGCCTCCAGGAAGAAGGACTCGATGTAATGGGGCTGGAGCCGCCGGGCAGCCGCCCGCTCCATCTCCACCCGGATGCGCTGCACGGCCAAAGTATCCATCACTTCCCGAGCCAGCGAGCCCTCCTCCAGCAGACTCTGAATGCGTTCCCGGTCGAGGGCGCCGGCGACCGCCTGGGTGAGGCGGGCCCGGACCGCCGGGGTCTCGCCGTAACGGATAGCTTCGATCAGGAGGTCGCGCAGCGGCCGGCCCTCGAACTGCAGCTTGCCCAGGACGTCGAAGACCTGCCCCCCGAGGGCAGCCCGGGCTTCCTCCAGCTTATCGAGCAGGGTCCGGTAGACATCCCCTTCCCGGGTCTCTTCGGCCACCAGGTTCCACAGGTGGCAGACCTCGGTCTGGCCGATCCGGTGGATCCGCCCGAAGCGCTGCTCGATCCGGTTCGGATTCCAGGGCAGGTCGTAGTTGACCATCAGGTGCGCGCGCTGCAGGTTGATCCCTTCGCCGGCAGCGTCGGTGGCTACCAGGATCTGCACCGTCGGGTCGTGGCGGAAGGCCTCCTGGGTCTTCTGGCGTTCCTCCCGGCCGATGCCGCCGTGGATGGTGACGATGGCTTCCCGCCTCCCGAGCAGGGTGGCGATGCGCTGGGCCAGGTAGTTAAGAGTATCACGGTGCTCGGTGAAGATGACCAGCTTTTGCTTGGGTGAAGCCACAGGCTTGGCGATCGCCGAGCCGTACGGCGCCGGGTCCTCGGCCAGCCGGTCGGCGATGGCCGCCGGGGTGAACAGTTCGCTCAGCAGCCGGGCCAGCTCCTGCCATTTGCGGTCCTCACCGCTGCGGCGCACCGCCGCCGCCAGG